>JAFQHD010000116.1 GCA_017398145.1 Clostridia bacterium | reverse complement strand
GTCCGCCGCCGATAACGGCGACCTTATCACCTACGCTCTTGTTGCCAAGCAGGTAGTCAACCGCTTCTATTGCACTCTCTGCTCCCTTGACGGGAATACTTCTTGCCTTGGCACCTGTTGCGACGATGACCTCGTCTGCCGTAAGGCTCTTTATATCGGTTATTTCAGTATTAAGCTTGATCTCGATAGGCTGTTTTTTCATTTCACGAATATACCAGGCTATAAGCTCACGGTCCTTTTCCTTAAAGGAGGGAGCTGCTGCGGCTATAATCACACCGCCGAGCTTATCCGTCTTTTCATAGAGAGTGACCTTGTGTCCGCGCTTAGCACAGAGGATAGCCGCCTCCATACCGCCGATACCGCCGCCGATGACCGCAACCTTCTTTGATTTCTTTGCAGGCTTTACGCTGTATTTCTTTGACTGCATAGTTTCGGGGTTAAGTGCGCAACGGGCAAGTCCCATCGTGTCGGTTAAGTCCTGAGTGTTTGCGTGACCCTTGGAGGAGGAGAAGTTAAAGCATCCGCTGTGACAGCAGATACAGGGCTTGATATCCTCAAGTCTGTCCTCTATCAGTTTGGTGATCCATTCGGGGTCGGTCAAGAACTGCCTTGCGATACCCACACCGTCTATCTTGCCGTCAGCTATCGCCTTTGCGCCTGTTTCTGCATCCATACGTCCTGCACAGACAACGGGGATATCAACGAATTCCTTGATATGGCTGACATCCTCAAGGTTACAGTTCTCGGGCATATACATCGGAGGATGTGCCCAATACCAGGAATCGTAGGTTCCGTTATCGCAGTTAAGCATATCGTAGCCTGCTTCCTGAAGGTACTTTGCCGCTTTCTCGGACTCGGGCATTGCTCTGCCCACCTCGTTATATTCTTCACCCGGCATAGCACCCTCGCAGAAGCCCTTCATCTTGGACTCTACAGAGTAACGAAGGGATACGGGATAATCCTCGCCACAGCTTTCCTTGATAGCCTTTACTACCTCGGTGGCAAAGCGGTATCTGTTTTCAAAGCTTCCGCCGTAATCGTCGGTACGCTTGTTGAAAAATTCTATAGCAAACTGGTCAAGCAGGTATCCCTCGTGTACTGCGTGAACCTCAACACCGTCAACTCCTGCGTCCCGACAGAGCTTGGCAGTCTTGGCAAACGCCTCTATTATCTCGTGTATCTGCTCCACGGTCATCTCGGGACAGATGATATCGTGAGCCCAACGAGAGGGCTGGGGGCTGGGTGATGCCAACTCGTGGGAGGTGTCGATGATGGGCTTCACCAAGGCACGGGTAAATTTATTTTTATGCAGAGGAGCAACAAGCTCGGTTATTGCCCAAGAGCGTCCCATACCTGCGGTAAGCTGAACGAAGAGCTTTGCTCCCGTTTTATGTATCTCGTCCATAAAAACCTTGAGCTCCTCGAACATCTTGGGGTTCTGCCAGAGCCACTTTCCCCAAAAAGTATCGCGCAGAGGTGCGATACCGGGGATTATAAGACCTACGTTGTTCTTTGCTCTCTCCAAAAAGAGGTTAGCCGCTTCCTTGTCAAAATGACAGCCGCCAAGCTCAAACCATCCAAAAAGGGATGTTCCGCCCATAGGACACATAACAATACGGTTCTTGATCTCCACATTGCCTATCTTCCACGGGGTAAATAACGCTTCGTATTTATGATCCATATTTATCTCCTTTGTTGAGTTTTCAATATATTAATTAGATTATACTATTTTGAGGGATTAAAGTCAATATTTCAGTATGTCGTTTATGGTATTGAAGGCTTCTATAAGCCTTTTGCGATCAATCTCACTTAAAGTCTCAATTCTTTTAGATACAGCATCCTCAGACATTTTCATATACTCTTCGGCACGGGTCACACCCTTTTCGGTCAAATGAAGCTCAAGTATACGAGCATCGGTGGGACTTTCATTTCTAACGATAAACCCTTCCATGACGTGCTTTCTCACTTCCCTTGCAATATAACACCGATCCATTCCAAAAAGTCTTGCAAGATTGGCAGCCGTATATCCGTCGTGTAAATACAACTCCACCAAAATTCTGTTACTTGTCAGCGAAGAATCTACGTCAAGATATGAGCTTGAAAACAGTTCCATTGCCTGAAGATAGGTGCGGTTAAACATATTAAAGCTCGAAATATTGCTTTGGTTATACATCCTCTATCTTCATTCCCTTCACCAACTTACGGATTCCCTGAAGGTTTCCGTTGCATCCTCCCCAGAAAAAGACTTCGCTGATTACTCCATCCTCTACTTCCAGTTCGATGTGGCTAC
>JAFQHD010000115.1 GCA_017398145.1 Clostridia bacterium | reverse complement strand
GTGACGAATACCTCATTCTCGGTAAAGGGGACAAGACCAATTACGGACTGAGTAAGACCGAGACCAATATTGACGGCTACTACGGTGCAGGCGAGATCCCCGACGTTGACTTTGACCACTGGGAGGATAAGGACGGAAACGTTTATATCCCCGGAAAGGAATATACCGTAACCGAACCCCTTGAGCTCTTTGCAAAATGAGCTGGTACGTATATATGATGCGGTGCGCCGATGATACCCTCTACTGCGGTATGACCGACGACATCGAAAAAAGGCTGAAGGCACATAACAGCGGCAAGGGGGCAAAGTACACACGAGCCCGCCTACCCGTTACCCTTGCCTACAGCGAGGAATGTCCTACCCGATCATATGCTCTCAAGCGTGAAAGGGCTATCAAGGGTATGACAAGAGAACTGAAATTAAAACTTATTAAAAATAAAGGAGGAAACAAAATGATCTACACTATCGAAAACGATAAGATCAAAGCAAGCTTTTCGGACGTAGGCGCAGAGTTAGTGTCCCTTATCAACAAGGCCGACGGTACCGAATACCTGTGGCAGGGCGACCCCGCTTACTGGACAGGCCACGCATACAACCTGTTCCCCATCTGCGGCAGACTGACCGAGGGCAAGTACACCTATAAGGGCGAGACCTACGAGATGAATCTTCACGGCTTTGCCCGTAAGACATCTATTCCCGTGACTAAGCAGGAGGATAAGAAGATAACCTTCACTCTTACTGCAAACGAGGACACACTTAAGATCTATCCCTTCAACTTCAAGCTTGAGATAACCTATTCTCTCTGCCGTAACGCGCTGACCACAGCCTTTACCGTCAAGAACAACGACGACAAGGTAATGTACTTCGCATTGGGCGGACATCCCGGCTTCAACGTACCCCTCGGAGGTGACGGAGGCTTTGAGGATTATTACCTTGAATTCGACGAAGAGTGTGCTCCGGAGAAGCTTATTATGTCAGAAACCTGTTATTATACGGGCAAGAACGAAAAATTTAACAAAATAGACAAAAAAATCGTCAATTTGGAACATTCTTTATTTGACAACGACGCAATTTTCCTGTATAATGTACCTAAGGGAGTGGCGCTTAAAAATAAGGTGTCGGACAGATGCGTGCGTGTTGAGTACCCCGATATGCAGTATCTCGGTATCTGGCATGCTCCCAAGACCGAGGCTCCGTACGTTTGCATCGAGCCCTGGTACTCCATCCCCGCTGACGACGGAGTCATAGATGACCTCGAGACTAAGCGAGAGATGATGACTCTTGAGCCCAAGAAGACCTACAAAACCAAGATGGTCTTCAAGATCAACTAAGTTATTAAAAATTTTTTAATAAAGGAGAGAAAATCATGAGAATTTTCAAACGCGTGTTAGCTGTAGTGTTAGTATGCATGATGATACTCCCTATGGGTATCTCATCCTTCGCCGCATGGAATGTCGACGAAGCAGTTACAGTTAACTGGAATCCCATGGCAGCAAAGTATTCCAAGGGTACATGGAAGATCATTGCTCCCAAGTCAGAAAACTATGAGATCAGAACCAACAATTTTGATTTCAGCAAGGACACTGACGGCGGTATCAAGATAGTTACCCCCGACTACGCAAGCTTTGCAGGTACATACGGTGTTTCCGCAGTTACCTCTAAGGCAACCACCCCCCTGGACGGTCTGTCCGTTGTTATCCAGCCCGATGAGTTCGACTCTATGGTTGACTCTATCGACGCAGGTAACAGCCTGAACGTTCTTTGGACAGAGGAGAAGATCGATGCGCTTGCAGGCTTCAACGATGCTTCCAAGTCCTACGACTCCGGTCTTTACACCGCAGTTCCCGCTTACTCCAACGGTCTGCGCCACCTTATCCCCGTTGTTGAGCCCGCTGACGGCAGCGACAAGGTATCTCTTACCCCTGCTTACAAGGCTCCCGATAAGGCAAACGGCAAGGCTCTCTCTGTAAGAGTAGCTTTTGACAGACAGATCGGTGATGAGGGTGCGGCTATCGCTTCCACAGTTTCCATCGTATACTACGACGGTTACTACATCAACGATGACGGCCATCCCGGCTACCGCTGGACGTTCTCCAGTATGAATCACGAGGATTCTAAGCTTGGTAACTACTCCAGCACCTCCACCCCCTACGAGGCTCTGGATATCAGAAACGGTCTTGCTATCAACGTAAGAGCTGACGAGAGACTCGGCTTCATCGTTAACATCAACGGTTACGATTACTACAAGGGTGAAGAAATAGGCTTCTTCCCTGACTGTGATACCGAGTGGGTCGGCTATAAGACCAACGAGCTCAAGGATGAGCAGATCCTTAACGAGGATCCCATCTGGACAACCTCTATGAACTGTGCAAGAGCTGACATTGACCTTTCCGGTCTTAAGGACGCAGGCAACGGTTACGTTACCGTTGGTGCAGTTTCCAACAATGACCAGAACCTCACCGAGCACAGATGTAACTACACCGTTAAGTCCATCAACGGCGTTCCCGCAGCAGAGTGGACCGGCGGTGCTACCGCTGCTCACGAGTGCAGCTTTGAGCTCGTAAACACTATCGGCGCAACCTGTACCCGCGACGGTCGTGACTATTACAGATGTACAGTATGCGGTATAGCTAAGAACGACAACATCGTTCCTGCTTTCGGTCATACTCCCAAGGAAGATATCACCGTGATCGCAAAGCCCACATGTACCACCTACGGCACTTCTTCCAGAAACTGCTTCGTATGCAGAACAAGACTTGAGACATACCACGACGAATTGGCACCTCATACCTTTGAGAACGAGTGGACGATCATTGAAGCTCCTACCTGTGAAAAAGAAGGCAAGAGAACAAACACCTGTTCCGTTTGCTCCGCAGCAGTAGAAGAGATCATGCCTGCTCACAACTTTGAGTGGGTCGTTACCAAGGAAGCTTCCTGCCTCGAAGCAGGCTCCGAAACTCAGATCTGTAAGGATTGTCAGATCGAAGGCGAGACCAGAGAGATCCCCTCTGACAACGCTCACAAGTTCGAGGCTTCCACCCCCGTTATCGAGACTATCGACGGTGCAACCGACTGGTTTGGTAAGGTTGCAGGTACCTGTACCGTTTGCGGCGAGGTTGCTGAATCCACCGAAGATATGTACGAGATCGTTAAGCATTTTACCGACGTAAAGGCAAACCACTGGTTCATGTCCGAGGTTGCTTTCTGTGTAAGACAGGGTCTCGTATCCGGTATGACCGATACAACATTTGCTCCCAACAACAATCTTACCCGTGCACAGTTCCTCACCCTCCTCGCTAAGTTCGACGGCGTTGATCTTACCAAGTACGACACCACCGACGCAGGCTTTGAGGATGTTAAGACCAACCACTGGTTCAACGAGGTTGTATGCTGGGCAGTAGAAAACGAATACACCAGCGGTATCTCCGAGACCAAGTTTGGTCCTAACAACAATATCACAAGATCTCAGCTCGCAAGATTCTTCCAGATTTACACAGAGAAGAAGGGTCTTGACGTTTCCAAGGAAGCTGACCTCTCCGTATTCCCCGATGCAGGTAAGGTTCAGGGATGGGCGCTTCCCTCCGTTAAGTGGGCAGTAGCAGAAGGTCTTATCGCAGGTATGACCAACGGCGATCTTGCTCCTAACGGCAACGCAACAAGAGCTCAGGCAGCTCGTATCTTCATGATATATGCCAACACCGATTTTGCAGGAATTGAGCCTCCCGTATGTGAGCACGTTTGGGGCGAGTGGGTCGTTACCACCGAGCCTACCTACGATGCAGCAGGCGAAAAGACTGCTACATGTACTCTCTGCGGCGAGACCAAGACCGAAGAGATCCCCCCCGTTTCCTGCGAACACGTTTGGGGCGAGTGGACAGTGACCGCTCCCGCTACTCACACCGCTGACGGCGAGCAGACCAGAACCTGTACTCTCTGCGGCGAAGTAGAGACCGAGGTCCTTCCTAAGCACGATGCAGACTACACCATTAGACTTTTCCTTGATCCCGCTGACGTAGAGGCAGGCGCTAAGATCGACGGTACAGACGCTACCGAGCTTCTCCTCCCCATCTGCTTGGGTGAAGATTACAACGATTTTATCGGTGATATGCCCACCGCTTCTATGGAGGGTTATGAATTCGTAGGTTGGTATCTTGAGGATTATGGCTTCATGATGATCCAGGCTGAGTGGGACAACGGCACATACGCTGTTACCGGCAACTGCGAGCTTTACGCTATATTCGAAGATATTCCTGTTCCCTGCGAGCACGTATGGGGCGAGTGGACCGAGACAGCTAAGGCTACTCACACCGCTGACGGTGAGCAGACCAGAACCTGTACTCTCTGCGGCGAGGTTGAGACCGAGGTTCTTCCTAAGCATGAAGCTGACTTCGTTATGAGATTCTTCCTTGAGGATCTTGACGTTGAGGAAGGCGCTACTATCGACGGTACAGATGCTACCGAACTTCTTCTCCCCATCTGCACAGGCGAGGACTACAACGATTTCATCGGTGATTTCCCCACCGCTTCCAAGGACGGCTATGACTTCATGGGTTGGTACCTCGAGTCCTACGGCTTCCTTATGACCGAAGGCGAGTGGAACGGTAATTACTATGCTCTTACCTCTGACTGTGAGTGCTACGCTATCTTTGAAGAGGCAGCTCCCGTGCTTCCTCTTTACAACGAGAACGGCGTTGACGGTTACCTCAACGTAGGTACCTATGACTACGATCTCTCAGCTGACTATCAGTACACTCTTTACGAGTTTGCTCCTACCGAAACAGGTAAGTACACAATCACTGCTAACGACAGCCTTGTTGGTATCGCAAGCTACAACGGTATGTGGGTTACAATCGATCCCTCCGAAGAGACCGTTGCAGGCAACTCCGTAGAATGGGATTGCACAGGCGTAGGCCAGGCTATTTGGGTTGCAGTTAAGGGCGGTGCAGCTACCGCTAACATTACCGTTGAAGCTGAGGCTCCCATAGTTCCCATAGGTCCTGAGTACGTTACATACGTAAACGTAGCTCTTCCCGAAAGCTTCACTCTTACCGAGGATGCAGCAGCTCTCGTAAACGTTGCTTACAACGATGAGACAGTTGATACAGCAGTTCTCGGCGAGGACGGTTACTATCACCTTAACACAGTTGACGGTCCCGTTCTTTACGTGAACCTCGCTGACACCAAGATGAACCTTACAGACGCTATGGGCTACGGCCAGCTCAAGGGCAGCACCAAGGAAGACGGCGTTATTAAGGTGATCACTGATTACAACGAAGCATATCAGGCATACATCGACGTAGCAGACCAGGGTTACGCACCTCTCACCGAGGACCTTATGGTTATCCTCTCTGAGGTTGGTAAGAATCAGGGCTGGTACGAAGGTGAAGGCGCTTGGATCGCTAACACCGAGGATGCTTGGATGTTCGCTTGCTACTATGCAGAGCCCGAAGCAAGAGAGTTCACTCTCGTATTTGATGCAGAGGACGGCGCTATCGCAAACGATGCAGCTCTCAGCTATACCATGAAGCTTGGCGACAAGTATTCTGATTTTATCGCTGAACTCCCTGTAGCTGAAAAAGAAGGCTACGTATTCAAGGGCTGGTGGAACCGTGATTACAGAATCGCGCTTACACCCGACTTCAAAGCAGACAAGGTATTAGAGCTTTATATCAGGAATGACGACAAAACCGGTCTTCCTGCATATGATATCAACAATCCCGAAGAGGTTCCCTCCAATATCACACTTATCCCCATCTGGGATACCGAGGGTGAAAAAGACTGGACCATCACCTTTGAAAACTGGGATGTAGAAGACTTTGAGCCTATTACTTACGGTATCAACGTAGGTGACTACTATATGTCTATCTTCGCAGGTGAGTTCCCCGATCCCGGCGAATATGTTCTTGACTTAGACGGTGACATTTATGAGTTCCAGGGCTGGTACATCGAAGAGGTTAACTTCCTTCTTACTGAAGGAGATATGTGGGATCTTGGTAATCTCGCACTTCCCGATCACTGGACCTTCATAGCTCTCTACGAGTTCGTTTAATTCGATACAAACATTAAAGGACGGTCTTTGACCGTCCTTTTTGTTAGCCGATCTTTTATATTCATTGTAGCATCGGCATATTCAAATGTAAATGACGCGTTACGAGAATCATATATCCCGTTACGCTAATTACTGCCCACAGATACATAAGCTTGTACCCTGCAGTGAGGATCCTATTTCTATTATATATGATCGATTCGGATTTCGGTAGGGTACCATAGGGTACTTTTTTGATAAAATGTAAGGAAGTATTTTGTACATACAAAATACTTCCTTACATTATTTCTATTTTTCTTTTTCTTTCTTTTTCTTTTCCTTTACAGGTACCTCTTCCTTTTCGGGCAATCGGGAGGCTACAAGGTACCCCGCATAAAGCATATTTGCATATGCAAGGGTAATACTTCTTATTATCGCATCCGCTTCGGGATACTCTGACTTTGAAATTTTGGGTTTTTCTTCAAAGAACACAAGAGCAAGACTGCTTTCAAATATCTCACAAAAGCGATTATAAGCATCCTTTGAAGAATACTTTTCGGTAACACAGGTTATGGCAGCCCCTATCTCACTAAGCGACATTATCTGCTTTAACAGCGTGATAATATATAAGTTAGCTATATGACCACGGTCATAACGCTTGTTTTTTGGCGCACGCACAAGCCTCTGCTTCACATAGTTATTTATCATAGTAGGCGTGACCGATTTTGAGGAGTCATCACCTATGAAAATTTTGAGATTTTTTTCAAGTACGCTTATGACCTGATCCATATAAAGCTCAAGGTCGGGCAGCTCATCCCAGCGGGGACAGCGGTATGCGTGTATTTCTTCTGACGATATCATGATTTCACTTCCTTTATTTTATATTAGCATAATTATAAAAAAAGGTCAACACACACTTGAAATTATTTATTTATCTCTGTATAATATAAGTTGAAAAGAGGTGATGGAATGAAGCATAAATTATATGAGACCAAGAGCTTTGACAGTGTTGGTGAAATGTTAAATATTGCAAAAGAAAAGGCGGCGGGACATATAGCATTTCGTTACCGTATAAATGATATGATAAGAGAGGTAAATTATGCGGAATTCTGTCACGATGTTTATTCGTTGCTTTCCGCTTTAAGAGAGCTTGGAGTTGACGGTACGCATATAGCGTGTCTGTCCGAAAACAGATATGAGTGGATCAATGTATATCTTACTGTTCTTTGCTCAAGAGGAGTTTTTGTTCCCGTTGACCGGGAAATGACAGAGGATGAGATAATAAACATTCTTTCACACAGCGACTCCGAGGTGATTTTTTGCTCGGGACTCTACGAGGAGCTTATTCGTAACAACCTCGACAGACTTACGGGTATAAAATATGTAATTTCCTTTGATCGGACCGAGGATGAGGATAATTTTCTTTCTTTCGAAGAGCTTCGTAACAGAGGTGAGGTGTTGTTTGTAAACGGCTCCGAGGAGAATGAAGAAAAAAGAACTTCCGACAGCATGTGTATGCTTATCTATACTTCGGGCACTACGGGCACACCCAAGGGCGTTATGTTAAGTGAAAACAGCATCATATCCTGTGTTTCAAACGGTCTTAAGCTTTGTAAATTAGAGGGAAGTTGTCTGTCGTTGCTCCGTTACAGCCATGCTTATGAGGCAGTTTGCGGACTTTTGGGCAGTATACACAGCCAAGTGACTATATGCATCAACGAATCTCCCAGAGCCGTCAATACCAATTTCAAGTTCTATAAGCCTACATACATTTATACCGTTCCCGCTTTTCTTGAGGCTATCTATCAGCGTATCTGGCAAAATGCCGAGGAGCAAGGCAAAAAAGCAAGACTGAAAAGTATGTTAGCGGCGGCAAAAACAGCAAAGAAATTAAAGATTGAAGCAGGAAAAGGGCTTTTTGTCTCTCTGCACAGAGCCTTTGGCGGTGCTCTTAAGAAGATAATATGCGGTGGTGCACCTCTGCGGGCAGAGGTAGCGGAATTTTTTGAAGCCGCAGGAATACAAGTCATAAACGGCTACGGTCTGACCGAATATTCCCCCCTCGTAGCAGTAAACCCGGACAGCCGAAGCGATCACCGCACGGTAGGTATTCCGCTGCCGGATACCGAAATAGATATAGTTGACCCTCAGCGAGACGGCAACGGCGAGATATACGTAAAAGGACCGGGAATAATGATCGGTTACTACAAGAATCCCGACCGGACCGCAAAGGTCATAACCGAGGAGGGCTGGCTTATTACAGGCGACCGCGGAAGGATACGTGAGGACGGGAGGCTTGTGATATCGGGAAGATCAAAGGACCTTATCGTCTTTTCCAACTCAAGAATAGTCCACCCCGAGGAGATAGAGGAGCATATATACAAGCTTGACTATGTCAAGGAGGTAGTGGTGTACGGTATCCGCGAGGAAGGCGGTATCCGCGAGCTTTGTGCCGAGGTCTATATGGATCCCGACAAGCAGACGGGAGATATAGTAGAGCAGACAGAGAAGCTGCGCCGCGATATAACCGAGCTGTTAAGCCCCATGCCACTGTATAAACAGATATCGCAAATCGTTATCCGCCCACAGGAGTTTCCCAAGACCACGAGTAATAAGATAAAACGGGACGGGCTGGGACTCTAAGAGTGCAGAGTGCAGAATGCAGAATTGTTGAAGAAAATAGTGTCCTTGTGACACTATTTTCAACTATTTATTTGAAAGAAGGAAGATATATGTATACATTATATGATGGCAGACCGCAGGACTGCAGTGACCGTTTGGAGAAAGAAATCAGAACCTATGACCTGCTTGACAGTCTGGGAATAGAATATCAGAGAGTTGACCATGGTGAAATGCCCACCATAGAGTCCTGTAAAGAGGTTGATGAAGCTTTAGGTGTTCACATCTGTAAAAATCTCCTGCTCTGTAACAGACAGAAAACAGATTTTTATCTTGTGCTTATGCCCGGGGATAAGAAGTTTATGACAAAGGAGCTTTCAAGTCAGCTTGGTACGGCAAGGCTGTCCTTTGCAGACGGTGAGTTTATGGAGGAGTTTCTTGATATCACACCCGGCTCCCTTTCAGTTTTCGGACTTATGAATGATAAGGATAATCGTGTAAGGCTTATTATTGACCGTGATATCGTAAAAGAGCCGATGTTCGCCGCCCATCCCTGCATCAATACCTCGAGCTTAAAGGTCAAGCTCGAGGATATTATCGAAAAATTTTTACCGGCAGTTAAGCACGATTATACTGTAGTAGATCTGTAAAAGGGTTGCCTGTGGTAACCCTTTCGTTATTCTCTATTCACTATTCTCTATTCACTAATTATAACACCCGCCGACCTAACCCTCGTGTGATGATATACAATAATAGTACACCTCACCCGATCTTGGCTGCGGCACCTTGCCGCCAGAAAAAACCGCACCTGCGGACGTTCTACCCATCGTCCGTAAATGCGGCTTTTCCCAAAAAATCTATAAAAGGAGAAGGTACACTCGGGGTCGTTCCCCTTGTGTGATTATATTTTACCGCCCCTATGTGTTGACTGTGTGACGGCAAACTGAATTTACGAGGATTTATTATACCAAGATAGTGGTAATTTACCACTATCTTCAATATATTACGTTTACACCGGCAGACTACGCCCGACTCCGTAAATCAAAAAGCTCAAATAAAATAATTTTTTATAACATAAGAAGATTGTGGCTTTAAGCCACAATCTTCTCAGCGTGTCGATAAACTATCGACACGCTGACAGACTTCGAAAATGGAAGGTAGGTTTGGAACCCCCAAAATTCGGCAAGCTCGTTTCGGGGAACCCCAACCGGTTTTCGTGAAAAGGGTCCGTAGATCTCGTTGACACCAACAATTCCTTCAGCGCTCCTAAAGTCGCTTGAACTCATTGGGTGTCTGCCGTCCTCGCAGATACGTTTCATC
>JAFQHD010000114.1 GCA_017398145.1 Clostridia bacterium | reverse complement strand
GGCGGTATATACGGGTAACGCCATATACGTAGTCGGGGCTCTTCATACGTCCCTCTATTTTAAGTGAACGTACACCCATATCAATAATTTCGGGAATATGTGTAGCCAGACACATATCCTTGATACTTAAGGGATATCCTCCGTTATACTGCATACGACAGGGCTGGGCACAAAGACCTCGGTTGCCGCTTCGACCTCCTATAAGTGAGGACATAAGGCACTGACCCGAGTGGCTGACGCATATAGCTCCGTGAATGAATATTTCAATATCAATGGGAGAACTCTTGCAGAGATATGCAATATCCTCTCTTTTCATCTCACGAGCGGTAACCATACGGCTAAAGCCCATATCAGCCATAAGCTTGGCCGCTTCAAGGTTATGACCCGACATCTGGGTAGAGCCATGAAGCTCAAGGTCGGGAAAATATCTGTGTATCTCACGGGCAAGACCCATATCTGCACAGATTATTGCATCCACTCCTGCAAGATAGAGCTGTTTTATATACTCAAGAGCGTCCTTCATCTCACGGTCAAGAATAAGTATATTCACCGTAACGTGAAGTCTGACTCCCCGTCTGTGACAATAATCTGCCGCTTCTTTTATCTGTTCGATTGTAAAATTGGTGGCGTTTATTCTTGCATTGAATGCCGAGCCGCCTATATATACCGCATCCGCGCCCCCTGCCACTGCAGCGCGCAACGCCTCGGGAGAACCTGCGGGAGAAAGTAATTCGGGCAACATATTTTTTCCTTACTACTTGTAAATTCTATTTTATCGTGTTACAATATACATAATTATTATATTATATTTTTTATGATATGAAAAGACCTTTCGACAAAAAAATTAAAATTTTCAGGATAAAGTTATGAAGAGTATCGTAGAAGCAAAAAGAATAGTGTTCAAGGTGGGCTCGTCCACCCTGACCCATGAAAACGGAAAGCTGAATCTCCGCCGTATCGAAAAACTGGTGACAGTCCTCTCCGACCTTAAGAATATGGGTAAGGAGGTAGTCCTTGTTAGCTCGGGTGCTATAAGTGCAGGCTGCGGCAGAGTGGGCGCGGACAAACGCCCCGACGATACCCCCGGTAAGCAGGCTATGGCGGCTATAGGTCAAAGCGAGCTTATGAGGGTATACGAGCATTATTTCTCTATGTTCGGTCAGGTGATAGGACAGATACTTATTACAAAAGAGGAAATAGACAACCCCAAGGTAAAGCAAAACGCTCACAACACCTTTGACAGACTGCTTTCTATGGGCTGTATCCCGATAGTAAACGAAAATGACTCAATGTCCTTTGCCGAGATCGAGTTCGGTGACAACGATACACTTTCCGCGGTGGTTGCTACCGTCTGCTCGGCGGATTCTCTTGTTATTTTAAGCGACATAGACGGTCTTTATGACGCCGACCCCCGTTCCAATCCCGACGCTATGCTTATCCCCGTGGTAACAGAGCTGACAGATGAGATCATCGCCTGTGCAGGCGGTGCGGGTACAAACAGAGGTACCGGCGGACTTATTACCAAGCTCCATGCGGCAGAAATAACCATGCCTGCAGGCATCCCTATGTATATCGTAAACGGCAACGATCCTGCAATACTATACGACCTTTGCGAAGGCAAAAAGAGAGGCACTTATTTTGCTCCGCGAAATTAACTATTCACCATTCACTATTCTCTATTCACTATTCACTAATTATATACACTGCACCTATTAAGGAAAACAAAGATGAACTACAACAACAGTCCTTTACTTGAAAAATCATTGAAATTTGCATCAAGAGTAGTAAAACTATACAAATACCTACACGACAGCAAAAAGGAAACTATTATTTCAAAACAATTGTTAAGAAGTGCCACATCCATAGGTGCCAATGCTAATGAAGCAGCATATGCTTTGAGTAAATCTGATTTCATATTCAAATTACATATTTCTCTTAAAGAATGTGCAGAGACAGAATATTGGTTGAGACTTCTTGAAATGTCCGATTATATCACTGAAGAAGAAGCACAGTCAATAATAAATGATTGTTTAGAAGTAAAAAGAATCTTAGTAGCCTCATTAAATACAGCTAAATCCGAAAATAAAGATAGTGAATAGTGAATGGTGAATAGAGAATAGTGAATAACCGAAAAAAGATTGGAGAAAGCCATGAGTTATATTGAAGATATATGTAAACTGACAAAAAAGGCAGCGCCTTCCATCGCAAGAAAAAGCGAAGTCGAAAAAAATGCAATTCTGCTTGACATTGCAGATGCAATAGAAGCAAACGAAGCTGAAATAATCAAGGCAAACGAGCTTGACCTTGAAAACGCGGATAAGAACGGTGTTCCCAAAACTATGCTCGACCGTCTTAAGCTCACGTCCGAGCGTATCAAGGGCATAGCCGATGCTGTAAGAGAAATCGTGGCTCTGCCCGATCCCATCGGCAAGGGCGAGGTATACACCAACCGCGACGGCTTACAGATAAAAAAAGTGCGTGCTCCCCTTGGTGTTATTGCTATAATTTTTGAAGCAAGACCCAACGTAACCTACGATGCGGCGGCGCTCTGCCTCAAGAGCTCCAACGCTACTCTTCTGCGTGGCGGCAAGGAGGCAATAAACTCCAACCGTTGTGCAGTTAAGATAATGCGTGAAGTGCTCTCCAAGCACGGAGTTGACGAAAACGCCATCACTCTGGTTGATGATATTACCCGTGAAGGTACAACCGAGCTTATGCAGATGAGAGAGTACGTTGACGTGCTTATCCCCCGCGGTAGTAAGGGTCTTATACAGAGTGTTGTCAAGAACTCAAAGATCCCCTGCATCGAGACAGGTGCAGGTAACTGTCACACCTATGTTGAGGCTGATGCAGACCTCAATATGGCAGTTAAGGTTGCGGTCAATGCCAAGGCTCAAAGACCCTCGGTTTGTAACGCAATGGAGACTCTCTTAGTCAACAAGAATATTCTCGCAGAGTTCCTTCCCATGCTTGAAGAGGCAATGACAGCGGTAAACGTCGAGCTTCGCTGCTGTCCCGAGTGTGCAAAATATATAAAGAACTGTGTTCCTGCCACAGAGGAGGACTACGAAACCGAATATAACGACTATATCCTTGCGGTAAAGGCGGTAGCCGATATCGACGAGGCTATCGAGCATATCAATCACTACGGTACCGGTCATAGCGAGGCGATTATAACAAGCAGCCTTACCCTCTCTGACAAGTTCCAGAGAGAAATAGACGCAGCGGCTGTTTACGTAAACGCATCTACCCGCTTTACCGACGGCGGAGTTTTCGGACTTGGTGCCGAGATAGGCATTTCCACCCAGAAGCTCCATGCAAGAGGTCCTATGGGTCTATACGAGATGACATCCACAAAATATCTGATAAACGGAAACGGACAGACAAGATGAGAGAAGTAATACTTTGTAAATACGGTGAAATTATATTAAAGGGCGCAAACAAGAGTTGGTTTGAGGGCATCCTCATCCGTGATCTGCGCAAAAGACTTGCCCGCTATGGCGAGTTTGAGGTAAGATATAACCAGTCTATCGTATATGTTGAGCCTCAAAACGAGGATTGCGACATGGACGGAGCCTTTGAGGAGGCAAAGAGAGCATTCGGCTTTGCTTCCATCTCCCGTGCCGCAGTTGTAGAAAAGGATATGGAAAAGATCTGCGAATGTGCCAAGGAATATCTGCCCCAGCATCTTTTCGGCAAGAGAACATTTAAGGTAGAAGGCAAACGTTCTGACAAGCGTTTTCCCCTTACCTCTCCCCAGATATCCGCAGAGGTTGGCGGTGCCATCCTTGAGGCTATGGGAGGCAGGATAAAGGTTGACGTAAACAACCCCGATGTAACCGTGCGAGTTGAGATAAGAAACGATCTTGCCTATATAAACTCCGGCAGCCACAGAGGGGCTGGCGGTATGCCTATCGGCACCAACGGCAAGGGTCTTCTGCTTCTCTCCGGCGGTATAGACAGCCCCGTTGCAGGCTATATGATAGCAAAGCGAGGCGTTATAGTTGAGGCTCTGCACTTTGAGAGCTTCCCCTACACAAGCGAGAGAGCAAGAGAAAAGGTACTGGAATTAGCCGAGCTTGTGGCAAAGCATACAGGAAGAATGAGAGTTCATATCATCTCCCTTACCAAGATTCAAGAGGAACTGGTCAAGCACTGTGAAGAGGACTATTTCACCCTTCTGCTCCGCCGCTTTATGATGAAGCTTGCTACCCGTGTGGCAAAGGAAAAATACTGCAACGCTCTTATTACAGGGGAGAGCCTCGGTCAGGTGGCAAGCCAGACCATGAAGGCGCTGGCAGTTACAGATGCGGTAACAGATCTTCCCGTTTTCCGTCCCTGTATCGGCATGGATAAGGAGGACATCGTGACTATCGCACGTAAGATAGATACCTACGAGACATCTATTCTCCCCTACGAGGACTGCTGTACCGTATTTACCCCCAAGCATCCCCGTACCCAGCCCGAGATCGAAAAGGTTGAGGCACAGGAAAAGAATCTCGACGTGGATGCGCTTCTTGAGGATGCGTACAATTCGCTTGTTACACATGATATAAGAGTTTATTGCTAAATCAGAAATAAAAATAGCCATTCGGTTTTACCGAATGGCTGTTTGTTTATCCGTTAGATAAATTGGAATTGGCCAATATACTTCTGTTTGACAATGTTGGTTATTTTTTCTTCCAAATTAGGTAAACGCCTACAATTATTCCAATAAAAGCAACTGGGGATAACCTTACAAAAAACCATTCAAACGCATGAAGAAGAACTCCTACAACCGCTCTTTCGGGGTCACTGTAATCCCATTCTAAATATGGACTATCAAGCTTAATTAAGAGTGCAAAAATTGCTATTATAACAATTGCTAATAGGCTAAAGAATACAATTAGCTTTTTTCGCTTCGCTTTTCTGCTCATAGCAAGTTGCAAATTGATAATTTCTAATTTTTCAGAAATTACCTTTAAGTCATTTACTTCTGTCTGTTCAACAATTTCTCCAAGCAGAACACTTACAGGCGTGTCGAGTGCTTCTGATAAAGCAATCAACATATTAGAGTCTGGGACCGATAAACCTTGTTCCCATTTTGAAATTGTTTGGCGAACTACATTTAACTTGACAGCAAGTTCTTCTTGGGATAATCCTTTTGATTTTCGAATTTCCTTTATGTTTTCACTCAGCATGAGGAATACCTCCTTTCTTTTTGTAGTCGCCTATATTATATCGAAATATACCCGTTGCTACAAGCAACGGGTATTAACATTAAGATGATGCAACGACAATTAACAGACCACTAAATTCAAGTTTATTAGCGAGTTTATTATACCATACGTATGTGATTTTTTCAACTATATTAAAGAAGGTCTTTCGACCTTCTTTTTTTGCGTTATTTCAATTCAAGGTATTTTAAAAGCAGAACACAGCCTTCGGCTCTGGTGGCGTTGTCACGGGGTGCAAGCTTATCACCTCTGCCGACGATAAGCTCTGTCTCAACTGCCCATGCCATTGCATCCTTTGCCCAAGGCGAAACCTTTGCGGCATCACTGAAGGAGTCAAAACTTGCGTTTGCTTTTGGGGAGCTTTGCATCCTGTAGAGCATCGAAACAAGCTGTTCGCGGGTGACATTTTGGTTGGGATATGTGCCGTCAGACACTCCCGACTCCATTGCCCAAGCTTGGTATTCGCTGTACCAGAGCTTTTCGCCCTTGTCGGCACTTGATCCTGCAATTCTTGCAAGCACCGCCCAAGCCATGGCTCTGGTCATTGTACCGTTGGGTGAAAACTTATCCTCGCTTGTTCCTACAAACAGTCCCTTGTTATAGGCATTGTAAATGCTGTCATAGAACCAGTGTGCAGGCTTTACGTCGGTAAAGGGCAGGGTCTTTGCCACAGCCTTATGGCTGAAGGTCATTTCGTGAAGCGCAAAGAGTATATCGTCGGAGTAAAGTCCCTCCTGATAAATTTCAACCGCAATGATGTTCCCGCTTTCCTTTAAGTTAAGTTCAGAAATGACCTCGGGATCCTCTATTACGATATTGTAGTATGCACCGTTTTCGCTGTAAATTCCCTTATGCGAACCGTTGCAATAGCCTGTATAAAAGCCCTCACGAAGCATAGTACCCACCGTTGTAAGTTCAACTCCGTTTATAAAAATGCTTGCTCCGTCGTCTATGGTCATTTCAAGGACTATGCGGTCAATGTTTGCAGGATCCTTTACGTCAAAGCTGCTGCGGAAGAAGAAGTTGGGGACGTTATCTCCTTCCTCATCACTACCTACGGGATAGTATTGACCGAGGAGTGTTTCGGGGATGATACCGTGATGATCGCCAAGCTCTCCGTTGATGGCACCAAAGGGACCCTTTGCCTCCTTCCAGCCTGTGGTATCAAAGTCTGCCTGTGCCCACTCATGTGTTCCGTTGACATAGATATCGTCAAGAGTTCCGTCCTCAAGATAGGTCCAGACATTGTCACCGTTCACCTGACCGTCAACAATATAGGGTATAAATCTTGCCTTCTTTTCGGCTTTGTTGCCTTGGGCATCGGTGACACTGTAGGTGATGACACTTTCTCTTGTGGGGTCAAGACTGCCGCTTACCTTAATTTTGTCGGTGAGGTTGCCGTCGTTTATGTCATAAGCACGGGTGTTGTAAAGCAGGTCCACATCCTCGCCGGCATAATAATATACCTCTTCGGGTACGGTAAGCTGAGGAGCAGCGGTGTCTTTTTCTGTATCACGGCGGATAACGAAGAAATCTGCAATATCGTTGACGTCACTTGTGGGGGTGACACGGTGTACGGTAAAGGTAAGGGACTCGGGAGTTACGTCCACCTTTGTAACATATGGGATCTCCTCCTGCTTTAAGAAGGCATCATATCCCAGCTCGCTGTCGTTCATTTCATCAAAAGAAAAGCCTGCGGCGGGATTTTGAGTTATGTAGCAGATATCTCCCTCACCCTTAAGGGTATAGCTTCCGTAGGGGTCGTCACCTACGGGAGTGTAAAGATCGGGGTCATCTATTATGGTGGCACCGTTGATCATATAGGTTCTGGTATAGATATGATCGTGTCCCGCAAGTACAGCGTCAACACCCATCTCCGAGAATTTTATTCCGTACGCCTCACGAAGTCTTCTCCACGAGCTTGAATAAGATTCGCCTCCTGCGTAGAAGGACTGGTGGAAGGAAACTATGGTCCAGAGGGGTTCACCGTAGGTGGCGGTATACTCTGCGATCACATTTTCCATATAGGGCACGTGGAGGTCGATATCGTCGTTGTTCATATTGAGATTGATAAAGAGGACACCGTCGTGTGCGACCCAATAGTTACCGCCCTGATCACCTGCTTCGGTCAGGCTTTGGGGATAAACGTCGGTATAGGTAAAGTATTCGCTGTAAAGGGTATCGCCGTCATCGTGGTTGCCAAGGACACCCATGATAGGCAGGCCTCGAAGCACGTCGGGCTTTATAAATTCCTCGTACTCGGAACGGTCGTAGCAGTAATTTACGTGATCGCCTAAAGTCAGCATAAACTCAATATCATCGCCGAACCAGTTGCGAACGTGGTTAAGTGTGATATCCCAGTTATGGGTATCATACTTGGAATCTATCTGGGGGTCGCCTGCGGCAATAAAGGAGAAGCTGTTATCGCCAAAGCTGCCTGTGGAAAGTGTGTAGAGCTTGGACCAGCCGTAGGTATCACTGCCCACACGGTAGAGATAATCGGTGTCAGACTCAAGGTCTGTGATAACTCCACGGCATGCGCCGCCTCTCTTTTTGGCTGTGGAAGCAAAACAGTCTGCGGGCATATTTCCGTCCTTGACCTCAGAGGCCTTTGCCCACTGCACTTGCTGTGCCCCCGTATCCTCGGAATGCCAGGTCAGATTATAGCTTTTTTCATCCCTGCCCACGTTGACTATAACGTGTTCACCGTTCCTGCCCTTGGGGTCAAGAAGGGATGCGGCAGACACTGCCGTCGGCAGAAGCATGGAAAAAATCAGCACGAACACCGTAAGGTATAAAAATGCGTTTTTCTTTGTTCTGTTCATGATCTTTCTCCTTTTCGGATAAATGTTTTGCTGATTTAAGTATATAATATTTCCCCTGCTTTGTCAATTAATATAGGCAATCGAAATAATATCCCCTATGAGTATACTTCCCTTGTTACACATGATATAAGAGTGTACTGCTAAATCAGAAATTAAGAAAGCCATTCGGTTTTGCCGAATGGCTTTCTGTTTATCCGTTAGATAAATTGGGATTTGGCTTAATCGGTAATCAAATCATAATCAAAGAACTTATACTTTGCTTCTGCCCAACTCAATATATCAGAATATAACACATTATCATCTGCAATGTATGTTACACCATTGATAGAGACACATTCTTCTCCAAACAGAATAACAACCTCTTCTGTATTCTTTGAGTATTTTTGTGGATTAAATATAATTCGATACACCCAGTCACCAGTAAAATCTACCTCTGCTTGCTTAAGCATCAAACCATCAAAGGTATCTAATGAATCAATTTCACTCGTAATCAACTTATATCCGTTATCTTCATTGTATTCAAAAGTTGCAACAGCAGAGTCCGATATAGTTTCTCTTTTCGTTTGATTATCTTTTTTACAAGCTGATAGACCTAACACGCAAGACAATACTAAAAGTAATGCTATCAATTTCTTCATATTGTTACACTCCTCGTCAAATTCAAGTTTATCAGCGAGTTTATTATACCATATATATACGATTTTTTCAACACCATGACTTTATACCTAAAAACTAAATTGTTAGTGATTTCCGAATTGCTGTTGTTACATAATCAAGCCTTTTGACCGTTAAGGTCAAAAGGCTTCTTACGTTTTAAAATGCAACGAAAATTATCGCGTATATCCGCAATAATTTTTCGTACAAACATTGACTTTTTTGCATATATCGTGGTATACTAATTATGCAACGATATAAAAATGCGTATATCCGCAAAAATTTTTCATAAATGCAGGAGCAAGATCTATGATCATAGAAAGAAAAAGATATCTTGATAAGCTTATTTCAAAGAAGGATAACGGACTTATTAAGGTTATAACCGGAATAAGAAGATGCGGTAAGTCATTTTTGCTTTTTGAGCTGTATCACGAATATTTGAATTCAGTTGGTATTACCGACGATTGCATCATTGAAATTGCACTTGATGAAGCGATCAATTCAAGATATAAAAATCCATTTGAGCTTGACAAATATGTTCGCGAAATGACCTGTGACAAAACCAAGCGGTTTTATGTTTTCATTGACGAAGTGCAGTTAGTGTTGGAAATGCAGAACCCTTACGTAAATGGGGTAGAAGACAAGATCGGCTTCGTTCCCGTTCTTATCGGTCTTATGAAGCTCAAAAATGTCGATCTGTACGTAACCGGAAGTAATTCAAAAATGCTTTCGACAGATATTCTGACCGAGTTCAAGGACCGCGGTGATGAGATTAAGGTCAATCCTCTGACCTTTAAGGAGTTTTATAACGCATACCAAGGCGACAAGCACAATGCTTGGAAAGAATACTTCACCTATGGCGGAATGCCCTTTGTATTATTCAAGAATTCTCCCGAAGAAAAGAGCAAATACTTAAAGGGGTTGTTCGCCAAAACCTACATCACCGATGTCATAGAAAGAAATAAAATAAATAACGACAAGGACGTGCTTGAGGATCTGTTAAACATTCTTTCTTCTGCGATAGGTTCTCTTACCAACCCGAGCAAGCTTTCAAAGACCTTTAAAAGCACAAAAAATATCAATATCAACTCTTCAACCATATCAAAATATATTGATTACTTCGTCGAAGCATATATCGTAAGCAAATCCGAAAGATACGATATTAAAGGTAAAAAGTATATGGAAACTCCGCTTAAATACTACTACACCGACGTGGGACTTCGCAACGCGAGACTAAATTTCAGGCAGATGGAAGAAAATCACATTATGGAAAACATCATATACAACGAGCTTGTCGCCCGCGAATATAATGTTGATGTCGGTATAGTGGAATACAATCAAAAAGATAGTAAGGGTAAAAACATACGCACTCAACTTGAAATCGACTTTGTTGTAAACAGCGGAAGTAATCGCTGTTATATTCAATCAGCACTTTCGGTCGCGGATGAAGAAAAAAGACAACAGGAGATAAAATCTTTAAAACGTGTTCCCGATTCTTTCAAAAAGATCGTCGTAGTTAAGGATGACATTATTCCCTGGTATGACGAGGATGGAATTTATTATATAGGAATAGAACAATTTCTGCTTGATGAAAATTGTATAAATATGTGATTAAATCAACAAAGCCTTGTAATATCAAAATTTAATCAATTGTGCCACTAAAAAGGGGCAGGTTTCCCCACCCATACTGCACCCGTTTACGCAGTAATTCAAACCACACCGCAATAGAGAAAATCCCTATAGATCAAAAAAACGCACAGGATAGTGTGCGATGATTTGTTGGTATTGAAATGTAATGTAGGTAATGATGAAAACACGTATGAGGAATGGTATGTATTGCAAGATCAAATCGATATGAATAACTATGAAGAAGTTGATGGGAAATATCGTTTCTTTTTTAAAAAATGACATTTTAAAAATGTATAAAAATCACAAAAGTAAGAGCATCTGCTCTTACTTTTGTTAGTATGTTAGAAAAACGGCTGACATTAAGTCAGCCGTTAATTTATTTGCCTGTATACTTCACATCGGGCGCTTCATAAACAATTATATCAAAGGAAAGACCCGATTGATGGGTGCAGACCAGGGTTCCCCGAAGCGAGTTTATCGAGCTTTTGGGGTTCTCGGATCGGTCCCTGCTTAACCGAGACGAGCCTCGAGTGCTGCAAACTCTTCGTGAAGCTCTGCGGGAACTCTCTCGCCGATCATAGCGTAGAACTCCTTGATGTTCTGGACATCTTCCTTCCAGGATTCAACGTCAACTCTGAGAAGCTCCTTGATGGTGTCGAGGTCGATATCAAGACCCTCGATGTTGATGTCCTCAGCCTTAGGAACGAAACCGATAGCGGTCTCAACTGCGTCTACCTTATCCTCACATCTTGCAAGGATCCACATAAGAACACGCATATTGTCACCGAAGCCGGGCCAAATGAAGTGACCTTCGTCATCGGTACGGAACCAGTTAACGTGGAAGATCTTGGGTGCGTTGGGGATCTTCTTGCCCATATCAAGCCAATGCTTGAAGTAGTCGCCCATATCGTAACCAACGAAGGGTCTCATAGCCATGGGGTCACGACGAACAACGCCTACTGCACCTGCAGCAGCTGCGGTTGTCTCGGAAGCCATAATGGAGCCAACGAAGGTACCGTGCTGCCAGTTCTTTGACTGGTATACCAGGGGAGCAGTCTTTGCACGTCTGCCGCCGAATACGATTGCAGAGATCGGAACACCTGCGGTAGAATCGAACTCGGAGGAGATGCAAGGACAGTTCTTAGCAAGAGCGGTAAATCTGGAGTTGGGATGTGCGCCCTTCTCACCGGATTCGGGATCCCAGGGCTCGCCCTTCCAGTTCATAGCGTTCTTAGGAGGATTCTTATCAAGACCCTCCCACCAAACTGTATTGTTCTCAAGGTTGTGAACTACGTTGGTGAAGATGGTATCTCTCTTTGTTGTGAGAAGTGCGTTGGGGTTGGACTTAGCATTGGTGCCGGGTGCTACGCCAAAGAAACCGTTTTCGGGGTTAACTGCGTAGAGTTGTCCGTTCTTGCCCTTACGTAACCAAGCGATATCATCACCTACGGTGAATACCTTG
>JAFQHD010000013.1 GCA_017398145.1 Clostridia bacterium | reverse complement strand
CTTTCTCCGGGTTCGAGTATCGGAATACCTTTCTCACCCTTGTTGACCGTAATACCTGCATCCTTCCAAGATTTACGATCACGAAGCTGTGTAGCATTGATGTTATGAGCATATATGAGCAGAGTATTAGTGGCTGAATATCTGTCAAAACGGCTCTGTACATCAAGGTAATCACGGAAGTCCTGCGGGTCGTTTACTATCTCCTTTGCCGTTTTATCTGCAAGGGCGTAAGCATCACTTCTTTCCTGTCTTTTCATTGCCGCCCATTCATCGGGGGACATTTGATTTCGGTTTGTAGCGGGAGTGGTCTTTTCTTCGGGTGTGCCGAAAATATCGTCATAGTTTGCCATTTATTATCTCTCCTTTGTTCTCGGTTTCTTATTGCTTTGCTGACGGTGCTGAGGATATCTTTTTCTGTTGTTATTCGTGTTACGGTCAGTACGGTCGGTTCTTGCAGGAGTTTCCGCTTCTTTCTGTTTCTGAGTATTTCGTATGTCCTGCAGTTCTTTACGAACAGACGGTCTTGTGCTCATTTCAGTACCCTCGGCGGATCTGTTGTTGGGCTTTGAGGAAGGCTCGGATCGACGGGGTTTTGTCGTCTTCGCCACCGTGGGGTTTTTATGTGTGTTTTCCTCCTTTTGTTTTGGCTTGTCGAATATCTGATCAATTAACAGATCATCTGCATCCTTCTTTGGCATATCCTTTTCGGGTATTGACATTTCCGTTGATTCTGTTTTTTGAGCAGTAACCTCTTCTCGGATAGCTTCGGGGTTGAATACGGTTGCTATCTTGATGTTTTCTACGATACGGTTTATCTTCGCGGCATCCTCTGCTCGTACCATTATCTCGCATTCACAGTTCGACTTGCCTTTGGGATTACGGAGAACACAGTATACTACACCGTACCGTTTGGCTTCACTTACAAATCTTTTCATATCCTCGTTTTTTACAGAGAATATGGAAAGCTCTTTGCCGCTTTTCAGCATTGAGGTCAAGCGCTGTTTACCTTTGATTTTGTTTTTATCACGGTTTTTAAAAGCTGCATATAGAAGTGCCGCTATCTCCTTTGCGGCTGCGCCTGCTATCTTTAACGTAACTTCAACACCTTCAAGACTTAATCGAACGACCTGTTCAGCCGCCTCGCCTGAGTTGTTCATTGGAACTTATCTCCTTTCCTTGTGATTTATCCTCTTGGATAGTTTTCAGTTTTTCTGTTATGACACCGGAACGAACAGCAATATCATCACACAGATGTAGCTCATACCGTAAGTTTTTTAGTTCTTTGTTGATGCCTTCTATGTTTTCTTTTAACTGTAGGATCGCATCAGGGTCATTACGGACATAAACGGTACGTTGCTTTTTGTACAAGGCTTTTCGTTCAGTAGATAAGCTTTTTATCCTCCTTTCCAAATCATCTTTATATGAAGAAAGCTGCTCGGCGGTATCTATACGATTCCGTACAAGCAGCTTAACTTCCTGTGATATATTATTTAGTTTTAAGAGATCTTCTCGCAAGATAAAATGTACTCTTTTAGGATTCTGCGGTTTACCTTTAGGAAATATGCCTAACTTGTAGCAGTAGTATAGGTACAAGGCACGAAAGCCTGTAGCCTTTCTCGATGTTTTTATGCTTCCTTTTACCTTGAAGTTTCGCACTTTCTTTTCCGGTAACGGTAAAGGTTTTGGTATGCTCGATTGTAGTAATATTTTGTTGCGGATATTTTCAATAGAATACTCTTCTCCGAAATTCCTCATAAGACGAACAAACCGTTCCTTGCATTGAGGTCTGACCGATATATCCTTGCCAATCTTTATTTCATAGCCCTTTAACTCCAAGTTCTTGAAAAGCTGTCTTTCTGTCAGGGAATTACGGATAGCCTCATCTATATCGGCTCGTATCACCCCCCGCCACGTAGGACGTTGTTCTTGTTCGGCTTTCCATTCGGCATAGTGCTTTGACTTGCCGTATTGATGGTTATCTATTACCGACAATCCGTATTCAAGACATAATCTATCCGATACGGTTTTCATATCATAGTAATCCTTTTCGGTACGGTGATACTTGATACCGTCAATAAAGGATACCGTGTTTACTACAAAGTGATTATGCAAGTGATTATCACGGTCAAGGTGTGTTGCAACAAGAACTTGATATCTGTCACCCCATAACTCTTTTGCCAAACGAACTCCTATCTCGTGTGCAATCCATGGATCGCTTTCTTCCGGTGCGAAGGATTGATACCCGTGATATGCTATAGTGCCATCTTCTTTACCGAAACGCTTCTTAACCATTACCATTTCATCCCTTGCAGTAGCAGGGAAACAGTTAATACCTGTTACAAATTGATGGTATACGTCTATACTTTCATCATCTATCTTTGTGTCTGTCTTTGCGGGCTCTGTAGCATAATCGATTACATCCGTCAGGTTCTGAACTTGAACGTCTGTCATATCTTTTCGTTCAAAGAATTCGGGATTAGATGTCTTATCTGGATTTTCTACATACACTACAACCTTACCAAGCCAACCTTTCACTCTCCATATTGATGTTGTTGCCAAACTGTCACTTCCTTCTTTCTGGCAAAAATATAGCCGCCGTTATATCTCTTACGAGCTTTTCTAAACGGCGGCAGTTTTCGTCATATCGCTTGATGTCAATAACATTCAGGATATGAGCCTTTTGTGCTATTTGATTTAGGTTGTTTCCGATATTATGCAGCTCTTTAATGAATACATAATATTCTGCAGGCGGTGATTCACGGGGTACTGACCCATTGATTAAATGTCTCAGATAGACTTCCTGTGAAAGACCTGTCTTTTTGACCGACTTAATGAAGGCTTGGTACTCCTTAGTGTCAAGCCTTACCTGAACACGGCAATTTCTTTTTCTCATTTCTTGACCTCACTTTCTATATATTTCTTTAAGGGTTTCAGGGATTATACCTGACAAGTTTGTCTGTGGGTGACCAAAGGCGATGCTTGCTGGTATATTGCATTTCTCCATTCTCCCATAAGGGAGAATTATCCTTTACCTGCTGAAAAAGAAAAAGAAGCATCCGTTTAGAATGCTTCTTGAATACATAAAAAACATTAAATTAAGGTTTTATATGTCGTTTTGTTGTTGTTTTTGTTCTAAAATGTCATATTAAATGATTTTATGCTATTCTAATAAGTGATTTAGAACACTTTGAGTTTTATTCTATATCTTGTTCATCTTCTGCATTTAGATTAGTATGTATATCGTTTATATCTTCATCTTCTTCAAAATCTTCATATAAATCACTAACATCATCTTCCAAATATGCCTGATCCAACTTTTGGTTCTCCTTAATAAAACCAAATCTAACTTCTTCGCTATTTTCAGGGAATAAATGTTTAGCGATAATCTGTGGTAGTACAATTATTGAACTCAATACGCTTCCAAAACCAGTAATCGCAACGCCAATATCAGAATAAGAAATATTTTCTCTTTTGGATATATTGAAAATAATCAATAAACCAAACACACAGATAAAAGCAAAAACCAAACATACTACTATAAAGAATATACATTTTAAGACTTGTCCTGTTCTATTGTTTTTCACAATATCCTTAACAAGAGCAGAATAATATACGTCTCTACGTTCTGATTCCAAGTAATAGTCTGTGGCGGAGTAGTCACTCTCCAAATCATAAAGGAGATCTTTTTTATTCTTCATCGTTGTCACCGTCCATTAATAGAATTTCAAAATTTGTAACTTGAGACTTAGATGACTTTTGGGTAGGAACCCTACGGATATAAACACCCACGGTAGAACCCTCTTTAAAATCACCTGCTATTCGTCCAATTTGTGCTCTTGACAGACCGTTAGCTTTAATTATTGCTGATCGTCTATTTTGTAAAGCATGTGTCTTTAATCTTTTTACATGCTTATGAGAAATTGGTAATAATGAACCTTGATCATCAACGATAACAACATTTTTACCGACTCTCCTAATTTCGCCAACCGCTGTATGCTTATTAAATTCAGTTGATGAAATTTTTGCTCTTGGCATTCTCATTGTTTTAGTTGCCATATATTTCTCTTCTTTCTGATGTTCCTTTTTATTTTTAATTATTACTTTAAACCACTCTAATATTCGATTAAGCATACTCTAATCCCTATCTATTGTAACATGTTTTTTGAAATAAATCAAGTAAATAGTTGATTCTATTTTACGTGAAATGTTAAGTAAGTATACACAAATGTAGTAAGTAATCGTTCTTTATCTTTACATTTATAGGTGTTTTTTCTTTGCTATTAGTAAATAATCCACGAATAATATACAATAGATATTACCATACATTTCTATATAAAAACAAAATTCTGTAATTGTTTTTTTAATACGTGATGCAAGAAATATTTTGCTTTTCTTTTTTATATGAAATTGCCCTCGATAATCCAACTCTGTCGCATAGTGTATCGTTATAGTCCTTACCACTAAGTGGAAACAGACAGCATACGTTGTACTTGTTCGTGAGAAGTTTATATATAGCATTCATTGCTCTCCGTCCTGCGAAATCATTATCAAGCCTAAGATTTATGTTCTTCACTTCGGGATGATCCATCAGAAACTGACCGAGAGCTAACGGTAGCATATTTTCTTCCGTTTCTCTTTTCGGTTTGTAAACACCCGCAAGGGATACAAGATGTTCTGTTTTCCACACCTTTCCATTGAGCTTTTGCATTGTTGCGTAAGATAGCAAATCAATTGCACTTTCAAACACGTGAATAGTAGTGTTGTTCTTTGCAGGAATACTAAAAGCGAAACGCTTATCACTTCCGGTCGCTTCGCCCTTGAATCCTGTATCTATCCCTCTTATTGTTGCATGTCTAGGCATATTGTATCTATCTAATCCAACGAAAACTGCACTATGATACTGATCACTTTCATATAAACGATTTGTAGAAATACAGTAATCTATAATTCCATTATCTATACCTCGTCTTTTAAGATAGTTGATGACTTTATCATTGTTGATATATCGTTTTGGTAACAATAATGTTTTGTTTTTTTCTTTCGATTTATCGTTAGAATAGAAAACAGGCGGTTTATATTCCGCCTGTCCTGTTATTCTTTCTACCGCTTCGATAAACGATAGTCCTTTCACTTTAATCAAATAATCAAGAGCTGTTTTTCCTCCTATACCTCGAGAAAACCAATTCCACTTACCGTTTGATATTTTTAATGAATCATGACTTTTGGTTGTATATGCGTTCCCACATATATGGACTAATTCGTCAGGATCATAGTTCTTAAGATATGTTAGAAGATCCATTTGCTTTGCTTCTAATATCTTTTCAGGTTGTATATATCCCATGCTTATTCCTTTCTTAAAATGAAAACGAGAGACCATTGATCTCTCGTTATTTTGTTTATGTTATTAAATTCAATCATCGGTTGTTTCTAATTTTTCAAAACACAATCCAAAGTTTGTGTGTCTCTCTAAAGAATGAAGATCCTGCTTGATGTAATCCCAGGATTCCGTATATCCATTCATTACAGAAAAATCTGATTCAGTAATGAAGGATATAAACTCATAAATCTTATCCTTGAAAGCTCTGGCAAAGTTATAAGAATCACTCTCTTTTTCTTCATCACTTGAATTCTGTTTGTTATATAACACGTGGTCAAGATTACAGGACATATAGTAAACACTATACGGTACACCCCATATTTCTTTAACACCACAGACTCTATTAACATTATCTCGTTTTTGCTTGTTTCGTCTTTCTATTGCAACCTTATTTTTAGTGCGAATATCGGTCAAATAATATATGGGTTTATCAGCAGAGTCATCTTGAATTACATTCGCATCAGGAATATATGCACCATCGGTATCAACTAAGTGAATAATCTCCTTAAAATCGGCCTTTTTATAATGATTGGAAGCAGCATACCCTCTGATTTCATCTCCGATTTTGGAAAGAATATTCAGCGGTGTTACACCACTCTGAGTAGTTATATCACAATACATTATGTGAACATACACTGTTTCATTATCGAAAATTCGATTGAGAATTACACTGAGTGCTTCTTGTTCGGAAGGACCTTCTACGAGTACAAATACTATCTTTTTACGAGCCACTAAATTCACCGGCCTCTCTGAATGCAAGTGCAATTTCGTAATTGTTGGTAGGATCGTAAACAGGTTCGTTCTGTTCTCCGAGGACAATATCACGATAATAGAAATCACGCAGATTATTATTAGCTTTAATATTAGTCATGCGAATATATCTATTGTTTGTATTGGTAGTTGTAAAAGCTACAAACCCACGATCTAATGTTTCTAAAGGACGAAGGTTGTGAGAAGTAAATATCAATTGTCCTTTACCTTTTTCGGAAATGATTCTCAATAATTCACCAAGAAGATATTCGAATACACCGGAATCTAATTCATCTACTGCGACGGTAATTGAAGTCTTATTATATACAACTATCAATAACTGAAGTATAGAGATTATCTTCTTAATGCCTTCAGACTCGTACTGTAAAGGAATCTCCTTACTGTTCTTGTGGGACATAAGTTGGATTTTAGAGCCTATTGTTCCGTTAGGAAACATCTCGGTTCCCAAATCCTTGACACTAATGGTAAGTCCGGGAACAAGTTGTGTTAAGACTACATTCATGTTCTCAACAACATTCTTAACCACATCGAGTGTTTCTTGAGGAATTAATGAGGAAGAATTCAAGTTGATCATCAAGCTGCCTATAGATGCTTTTTCCTTATTCTCATATTTAAATGCTAAAGGAAGTGCATTCATAGTAATTAAGCCTGAATTAGAAGTATTGATTATAAATAACTCAAAGTTTCCAAACCAAATTAAGCTTTCAAAAAGGTTAAGATGATAATCTTCTTTGCAATTCTTTCTTAATGCATTAAGAAGTTCTCTGGAGAACACAAAAGAACGTGATGTGGATGATGTTAACTTCTTATCCGAAAGTAAATTGGTTTTAGTTTTTTTGTTATTTCCAACAAGTACAGAGTATTTGCTCTTGGGAATAAAAACATCTTCAGTACGAGTATCAACTACGGGAAGATACTTTGTTTTTGTTTCCTTATCCTTGTACGAATAAGAAAGAACTTCATCAAACACTACTGCCTTATACAGTTCGTTTATATTGGCATACTCTGTATTCTGTGCCGACTCGTCTGTTTCCTTACGGATAGAGAATTCATAACACGCAGAGTATTCTCCGTTATTCTCACTATTTACTACTTTGAAATAGTATTTTAACGTTGCATATCCTGAATCTACATTAATGTAGTCAGCAAAATTAACAGGCACCTTTTGACCTGATAATGTTAATTTAAGCAGAGAAAGAGCATCGATTAATGCTGTTTTTCCGGAACCATTCTGACCGTACAATCCTAAAATACTTGCTTTGTATGGCTTACGGTTGTTTTCAAAATCAAGTTCTCCATATTTAACATTCTTAAAATTGAAGATTTCAATTCGTTCAATTCTTACAGTTATTCTTTTCATAATATCTTTTCCCCCATGGTTAGAGTTCAATAATATATTATCATAACCCATGGCAAAAGTCAATATACAAACACAAAATCGGTACATTTTGTGCCGATTTTGTATTTTCTTCCTCTGTTTTCGACAAATAAACTTCATTTCGTTTCATTGGACATAGCAAAATCTTTCAAAACATCAGCCTTAGTTGCAGAAACTATTGTTCCAAATGCTCGATCGAAATCTGTTTTGGATACATAAACGATATCGTTATCCTCATAGACAAGTTTAACTTTATCACCGTCATAATTCCAACTTTTTAGATATACAGGTTTGTTCGTAGTATTAGCATTCATTATATCAATTCCTTTCATCTTGTTTTGTTAGGTGTTTTAATCTCAGGTGTTTCGTTTTGTTCTTCAACTTCACCTCCGACTATCTCGTTCTCTCGTTTGTCTACATTGAGCAAAGCATTAAGCTCATTCAGTCGAGCCGTTTTCTCTTTTAGCTCGTCCTCTTGCGCAAAGGGTTTGTCAACATCGGATTTTGCAAGTTCAAACTGCTTATGAGTATTGTCAAGTTCCTCGGTAGTAATACTTAGTCTTTTAGGCAGGCTTTCAAGCACGTTATCCATACGAGTAAAGTTACCGTGAACATCAGTACCGAGATGAACAAGATAACTTAACTTACCTTTTAGTAACAACTGATATTCTTTTTCAAAAACATCAAACTGTAATTCCATTTTGAATCCTCTGTATTCACCTATAGATACAGGATCGGGTGAAGTCATGGCTTTACAAGAATAGAGCAGTTCTGCGCCGGCTGCGGATTTATCAGAGTAGAATTCACCCTTAATGGTGATACCTGCAAAATTATCCTCAGTTGATTTAGGATGGCTTTCGGCACAGGCAATATCTGTCTTTAGTCCTTCAATCGTAGCGTTTAGTCTTGCGATCTCCTGCGGATAGTATTTCAGTATCTTATCCTCCAAAGCATATTTCTCGGATAGGAAGTTGGATTTAAGAAGCCTTAATTTCTGTACCTGTATATCCAAGTCCATCTTTTCTTTGATGTACGGGTTACCTGTAGCCAGCATCTTTATCTCTGCATAGGATAATGCCGTTTCGTCTATATCCTCACAAGCCCTAACAGGGGATTTACTTGTAAAGATCTGTGATGAAAACTTTTGTTTACCTTCAATCAGCTGATACAGATAAGCATCAAAGGTTTCCTCGGTTACATAACGGAAGATATCCACCTCAAGGTTTTCGTTGCCTTGACGTACAATACGACCTAATCTTTGCTCCAAGTCTGAAGGACGCCAGGGACAGTCTAAATCGTGTAATGCTATGAGCTTGTTCTGTACGTTAGTTCCTGCACCCATCTTCTGAGTTGAACCCATAAGTAATCGAATCTCACCTCTACGGGTCTTTTTGAAAGTATCTAATTTCTTGACCTCGGTGTTAGCATCGTGTATAAACATTATCTCACTTTCAGGAACACCTCGCTCAATGAGTTTCTTTCGAATATCGTTGTATACAGAGAACGTACCGTCACTTTTCGGGGTGGAGAGGTCACAGAAGAACAATTGTGCTGAATACTTTTCTCTGCTTTCCTCCCATATACGGTAGATATTATTCACACAAGCATTAAGCTTACTACCCTCAAAATCGGGTAAAAGGGGATTTATCATACGTTGGTCGAGTGCTAACTTTCTGCCGTCGTTAGTTATCTTAAGCATATTGTCAACACTTGAATCAACCATACCGTTTCGCACTCTCTCAGCTCTGTTGGCAAGCTCGGCAACCATCTCCTTTTGCATCTCGGAGGGTTTTACCGCAATATTATGGAAGTTTGCTTTAGGTACAGGTAAATTCAGCATATCCGCTGTTTGTATATCAGCTACTTCCTTGAACATCGACATAAGCTCAGGAAGATTATAGAATTTAGCAAACCTTGTTTTAGCTCTGTATCCCGTACCTTCGGGAGTAAGCTCAACTGCCGTTATGGTCTCACCAAAGGTAGATGCCCAAGAATCAAAGTGCTGTAATCCGTATCTTTGTAATGTGTTGTACTGCAGATATCTCTGGATAGTGTACAACTCAACCATAGAATTGGAGATAGGTGTACCTGTGGCAAATATATTACCTCGTCCTCCGGTGATCTCATCAAGATATCTGCATTTCATAAACAGGTCACTTGATTTCTGTGCTTCTGTCTGAGCTATACCGCCAACATTTCTCATCTTGGTGTAGAGAAACAGATTTTTGTAATAGTGACTCTCGTCTACAAATATCCTATCAACACCAAGCTCCTCAAAGGTAACAACATCATCCTTTCTGCTTTGGTCATTAAGTTTGTCCAACTTTGCCTTAATTGCTTTTTTGCTTCGCTCTAACTGTTTTACGGAGAAGGAATCACCACGGTTGTGTTTAAGCTCACTTATACCGTCTGTTATCTCTTGTATCTGTTGTTCAAGTAATGCTCGCTGTCTTTCGACCGACATAGGTATCTTTTCAAACTGTGAGTGACCTATGATAACTGCATCATAATCTCCCGTAGCTATACGACCACAAAACCTTTTACGGTTTTTGGTTTCAAAATCCTTCTTTGTAGCAACAAGAATATTTGCTGACGGATATAGCTGCAGGAACTCTGCCGCCCATTGTTCGGTCAGGTGATTAGGTACAACAAAGAGTGATTTATTACATAAACCTAATCTCTTTGACTCCATTGCTGCCGCTGTCATTTCAAATGTTTTGCCTGCGCCGACTGCGTGGGCCAAAAGGGTATTACCTCCGTAAAGAATACGGGCAACTGCATTTATTTGATGCTCACGCAAGGATATTTCGGGGTTCATACCGTTAAAGGTAATATGGCTTCCGTCATACTCACGGGGACGTATACTGTTGAACCTTTCGTTATATATCCTACAGAGCATTTCTCTACGGTTAGGATCTGCCCATACCCAATCCTGAAATCCTTGCTTTATAAGCTCTTGCTTTGATTGTGCTATTGCGGTTTCCTGTTTGTTTAGAACAGCTTTTTTCTTACCTTCACTATCCTCCACATAATCAAAGATACGAATGTCTTTCAGGTTAAGTGTCTCCTCAATTATCTTATATGCATTGATACGGGTAGTACCGTATGTGCTGTTGGACTTTATATTACCCCTATCGTAGTTTTTGTTTTCCACATTCCATTCTCCCGTATACTGCGAGAAATGCACCTTCATCTTCCATTGTGCATATCGTGGAGTATCCAAGAACTCAAACATAAACTGCTCGAATATCTCAGGCGGAACCCAAGTAGCTCCCAAGCGTATAGCTATCTCACTTGCACCAAGGTCTTTAGGTTGCACCCGTTCAAGAGCTTCAACGTTTATTCTATAGGAGTCGGGATCAAGCTCTGCTGATTTTCTTGCCCAAGCAAGTTTTTCCCGAACGTTACCGGATAGATATTCATCTGCCATAAGGTACTTGGGAGCCGTGCTGTCGGAATATCCGTACATAGGATTAAGGAATATGACACCTTTAAGCTCGGAAT
>JAFQHD010000113.1 GCA_017398145.1 Clostridia bacterium | reverse complement strand
GGTGAGGTTTACGTACTTACAGCCGACAGCCTTTGCCGCAAGAACGATCTTCTCTGCGTCAAAGTCCTTTGCGGTAAACTTCTCCGCCAGCTTTTCGTACTCCTTCATATCATGCTTTTCCATGTGGTAGACCCACTCGCCTCTTCCAAGCTCGGAATAAAGGCCGTAATGAAGGAACATACCGTAGCCTAATTTTTCGTATTCAACAACTCTCTGCGTGGGAGTCGGAAAGTTCGGAATATACATATTGACTCTCCTTGTACTTGACTTTGTTTTAATTATACATTATAATGCAGATATATACTATGGAGATTTCGCGAAAAAGTATGGAGATTTTGTATGATCAAGAGTAATCCGCCTATATTCAATAATGAAATCGACCGCTTGCACCTGGATATATCAGAGCTTTGCTACGCAGAGCTTGACAAAGGAGATCGGTACTCAGATCTACGTCCGTTGTTTACAAGAGTATACTGTATCACAAAGGGCGAGGGTAAGATCATATACCGAGGCGGCGAAATGGCTATGACCGAGGGAAATATATATATTCTACCCACCGGGATAAGAATGAAGTACGTATGTAATACCCCCTTGGAAAAGCTGTATTTTCATATCAACCTGCTTCAAAGTAATAATAAGGATATGTTTACCTCAATGAGCTCTCCCGTTTGTATACCAAACCGCAGTGAGGATATAGAGCAGGCTCTTTATCTCTTCAATAACAACGATATGTATGCTGTAATGCGCCTGAAGGCCTGGCTGTGGAATATAATATCCATCGGTATGGAGATAGGCGGAACCGAGTTCAATCCCGTTCCGAAATACTCACCCTTAGTGGAGCAGACTATCGCCTACATTGACAAAAACTTAAGATCCGCTCTTTCCGTATCAAAGATAGCCGCCGACCTGTACATTTCTCCAAGCCTTTTGCAAAAGGAATTCAGAAAAGAAATGAATCAGCCCTTGGGTAAATACATTTCCGACAGGCTTTATTTCACCGCCGAGCAGCAGCTTCGTACCACAGACCGCTCTATAAAGGATATATCCACAGAGCTGGGCTACTGCGACCCCTTTTATTTTACAAGATGCTTTACTCAAAGATATGGAATATCGCCGAGTGAATATAGGAAAAAAATCAAAAATTAAATGGAGAAAAGGGTGTCATCCGACACCCTTTTCCTCATTAATTCTGCATTCTGTTAAAGCACTCCGTAAACCACGTACTTATAAAGACTGACATAACCTGTACTGTACTCTACAGCTATAGTGTAATACTCGTAGTTTTCGGTAAATTTGAGAGTATAGCTCTCTGACTTGATGATTCTGCCCGTGTAGTTTACTATACTTTCCGATGCCTTCATAGAAGCAACACTATCGTGTACACCCTTTGCCACACGGATGACCTTTGCTCCCTCTATATTACCGATAGTAAGCTTTCCGTTGCCGGGAGTAAATGTAGGCTCGGTGACGTGTATATTGATATTGAAGCGCATATCCTCTCGTCCGTCGTTGAATCTTATGTATACGGTATGCATACCCGCGGTGCGGAAGGTATAGCTATAGCTTGTGCTGCCCTGAAGCTTTGCGGCAGTAAGTCCGTATATGAGGTTATTCTTTACGTCACGGTATGTACCGTGTTCACCTGTTGCAAAGAAAATATCCTTTATTTCATAGAGATTACTGAGAGTAAGGGTGCTGTAGTAAACACCGTACGTCACGTCAGGTCGCTTAAGAGACGGAATGATCACAATATCCTCATATCCGCAGATCGCACAAATGCCTGTCTGTATTCCCTCCTCGGTATATGTAGGCTCTTTTGTAACGGTATATTTCATAAAATGATTGTCACCGCAGACGTTAGCCGACACGGGTATTGCCGTTATAAAAATCATCAATGATATGATAATAATGAGTGTTTTTTTCATATTAACACCTCCGTGACAGTATGATAACATAAATTTCAAGATAAATCAATAACAAAGAAGATTTCCGTATCTTACAGGTACGGAAATCCTCTATAATTCTGCATTCTATCTTATTTCCGCATCCTCGGTCTTTACCGTTGCATCCATAAGGTCGGCAAGGCTTTGTGCCTCCTCTGCGTCAATATGTGCCCGCTGACTGTAGCCCGTACGGTCGTTAGGTGACGCTACGGGATTGTCAAGAAAGGCATCCTTTGAATATTCCGTTGCATCCTGTTTTTTCTTGTCCATAAAAAATACTCCTGTTTTAATATACAGGAGTATTTTTTACGTTTATTTGTATTCTATACACGCTTTTGCGTCGTTTAACATTTCAGGATTTGGGTCAAGGCAGTAGAAAGCATACATCGCGGCACCCATAGCCGCCTCCTCGCCCTTTGCGGGAAGCTTAAGAGTCATACCGAACAGATTTTCAAGATATCTTTGCAAAACCTTGTTTTTCTGCACGCCGTTACCCGAGGCTACAAGGGTGGTCTTTTCCCCTGCTCCGCAGAATCGGAACATATCGTAAAGCTCTTTTGCCATACCGTGGTCAACACCTAATATAAGCTGTTCAGGGGTAAAATTGTCGGTACCTATATTCATAACCGAGCCGCGGATATCGGCATCGGCACGTGTTCCCTTAAAGAGTGTGGAAACGCACAAGGGTTCTTTGCCCTCATTATATGCCTTCTCTGCAAGGGTATCCATAGTCTTGTACTGGTTATCCTCTATTCCTAAAGCCTTGGCATAGCCCGAAAAGAATTGTTCGAGCAGAGCATAGGAATATCCGCCGCAAAGCCCGCAACCACAGACGATGTTTCTTCCTCCGATATAGGGGCGTATCTCAAGGGGAGAGTCTGCCGTATTCATGTCCGTTATCACAGAGATCTGACTGCCTGTACCGTAGTTTACAAGTACGGAATTTTCTTCATCCTTAACGGAACCGAAAACACTTGCCTGATTGTCACCTATAGCAGGTGTAAGTTGTGTTTTGCCGTATTTCCCTATCACAATATCTCCTACGATCTCCGGAAGTGCTATGTCTATACCTAACTTTGAAAGAGCAACGTCATCAAAAGCCTTTGCCTTTATGTCAAAAAGTCCGAAGCTTGCCGCAACGCTGGGGTGTATCATTGGCTTTTTAAGTCCTGCAAGCTGCATTACAAGATAATCCATAATACTGCAGAAGGTGTAGGCAGCTTCGGGAACAAGTCCCTTTTTCATATTGTAATAATGAGTAACCAAACCGTAACCTGCGGCTAAAGGATATCCGGTTGCAGTCTTCATTTCATAAAGGTATTCCTCGCCTCTTTGATCCTGCCACGTGTATAAAGGTGACACGGCATGTCCTTCCTTATCAACGTAGAGTATACCGTGCATCTGCCCGGTAAATCCAAGGGAAATAACACGGGGATACTTATCATATATCTTTTTCAAAAGTGCTTTGACTATCTGTAATATCTTCTTAGGATCCTGCATACGCTCATAGCTATGCTCGGTCTCGATGTCCGAAGAATTAACCATATTGAAGCACTCAAGCTGTTTTTCGTTTAATATATCAAGCACCACGGCCGAAATAGTGGTAGTACCGATGTCTATCGATGCACAAATAAAATTTTCCATATTTCCCTCTTAAAAGAAACTTTTAATTAATATCTCAAGCCCGATGAAGATAAGTATTACACCTCCGAGAATACCTGCCTTACCGCTCAGCTTCGTTCCCGCCTTTCTGCCGATAACGAGACCTACCATACAGATACCGAAAGTAACTGCGGCTATTATAAGAGAAGCAAGCAGAGCCTCGGTAAAGTTGTATTCGGATATGGTAAGTCCTACCGAGAGAGCGTCAATGGATGTGGCAATTCCCTGCACCACCAAAGCCCAGAAGCCAACACCGGGTTTATCTTCACATTCGCCGTTGTCGGTAATTCCCTCATATAGCATCTTACCGCCGATAAAGCCTAAAAGGGCTAAAGCCGTCCACGGGATAAAGGGCTCGACGGCGTGAAAATACATAACCAAATTATGTACCAAAAACCATCCAAGCATAGGCATAAGTGCCTGAAAAAAACCGAACATACCTGCGATCCCGCACATTTTGCGGCGCTTCATACAGGGCTCGTTCAGACCGTTTGCCATAGATACCGAAAAGGCGTCCATGGCAAGACCTACGCCTAGCAATATACTGTTAAAAAAGAAGGTGAAAGTTAAATTCATAATAACCTCATAATAATAGAGTACGGATATCCGTACTCTATTTTATGTTAAATATTATATCACTATCAATCAAGGTTGTCAATCTTATATTAAAGGAAACCTCAGTGTCACCTTAAACAGATCACCATCTATGATGATATCCATTTTGCCGTTCTGTAATTCGGTAAGGCTTCGGGCAATGGAAAGCCCCAGACCGTTACCCTCGGTGGAACGGGAACTGTCTCCGCGGACAAAGCGTTCCATCAGCTCATCTGCTGAAATGTTAAGGGCAGTCCGTGAAGTATTACGGAATATAAAGCAAGCTTCATTTTCTTCTCTTGTCAGCGTAAGATAAACTCTTGAGCCTGTAAGAGAATATTTGCACGCGTTAGTCATAAGATTTTCAAATACCCTCCAGATACGGCGACTGTCTGCCATAATACGCACGGGAGAGTCGGGCATAGAAGTGATAAGCTCAAGCTCTGCATTTCTACATCTCTCCTCAAACTCTCCTGCTACCTGTCCGAGAAGTACCGTGCCGTCACAGGGAGTAAGAGAAACCTCCAAATTACCCGTTGTTGCCTTTGATATCTCAACAAGATCATCAAGCAGTCGTTTCAGATGCTCGGATTTGCGTACCAATACTGCCGAATATTCCTTGCATTTGGCGGTATCACGTTCCCGGGATATAAGATTGGAGTAGTTTATTATAGAGGTAAGGGGTGTCTTAATATCGTGGGATACGTTAGTTATAAGCTCGGTCTTGGTGCGCTCGCTTGTCAGTCTTTGCTCAAGGGCAAGGCTTACACCGTCAGATATACTGTTGAGGTTTTCTCCGTGGCGCTTAAAGTCCCACAGCATACGGCTTGTGTCCACTCGGTAACTGACATCTCCCTTGGCTATAGCCTCGCCGCCCTTTTGCAAAGCTCTCATAGACAATGCGATATATATGACCCCTGCGCCTATGACGATACTCTTTATGGCAAAGAAGATCATATACATTTCTGCATACCAGTACCAATCCAGCGCCAAAAAGATCAGCAGCATATCAATAAAGAAATTAACGGCAACGGCAAGGGCAGTCTTCCATACCAAGGGTATACGACGTATAAGACGGAATACTGCCTTAAAGAGCTTACCTGTACCCAGCCCTACAGCCTTTAGTATTCCGTATATAAACTTAAGTATCCACCATATGAACGTATCCGAAAAAATCGTTCTCTGCTTTATACGGCAGGCAATACTCATACACAGACCGAGTACCATATTCACGCAAACCACCGACCACACTATAGCCATTGCGACCATAGCCGCCTCACCGGTATAGAATACGTCAAAAATAAGATGGAATCCAAATAAAGCGATAAATGCCGACATTGTAATAAGAATGTCTATAGGAACAAAAGTCATCATACCCGTATGGACTTTGTCCGAGGCAGGTCTTCTGCCTGATGCACACATAAGTAAAATAAAAAAGGTCACGCAGAGAATAAAGCTTATAAAGGTAATTGCATATATCCAGTAACGCAAAGCATATCCTATGTTTATGACGTCATCAGCAAAGGCGAATCTGTCGTATACCGAGAACCCACCGTCTACATATATCTCAAGCTGGTACTCGCAGGATTCCATACGGTGTCCAGGTATAATATCAAGATCCGTTTCTCCGTTGTCATACTTATTAACATTACAGTAAAATACATACACTCGGTTTTCGCTTTTCTCCTCATAACCGTTGTCATATACCGCCTCGCCGTCAATAGTTTTGATCCTGAAACGCAGATTGGTGTTATCGGACGAATAATCCTGATTGAAATACACGGGACTATAGCCGTCGTTTGCCAAAAGTCTATAAAATATATCGTAAACTCTGTTATATATCAACTCATAGTTAACATCGTTGGTTATATCTTGTTGTGTACAGGTATATACGTCGGTACTGATAAGCACTATTATACCAAAAGCACTTGCAACCGTCATTATAAGTGACAGTATGCACAGTATAAAGCATATTATCTTTGCGGTTAAAGTTCTGTACCAATGCTTCATTTTTTATCTCCTTCCATCTTATATCCGTGTCCCCAGACCGCCTTGAGGTATCGGGGTTCGGCAGGGTTTATCTCTATCTTTTCTCTTATGTGTCTGATATGCACCGCTATACTGTTATCCCCCGACACGGGATTCTCCCGCCATATTTCACGGTAGATATCTCTCGGTGAATACACCTTACCCGTGTTCGTCATAAGGAGCTTGAGTATCACATATTCGGTAGGGGTAAGATTTATCTCCTCACCGTCGCAGGTTACCCTCTTGGTATTGTCGTCAAGCTCTATACCTCCTACGGTGATAAGAGTGGCTGGAAGCCTGCCCGAGCCTAATTGCATATAGCGTCTGAGCTGGCTCTTTACCCTTGCCACCACCTCCATAGGATTAAAGGGCTTGGTTATATAATCGTCCGCACCTACGTTAAGTCCCAGTATCTTGTCCTGATCCTCGCTTTTGGCGGTTAAAAGTATAACGGGGACGTTACTGTGCTGACGTATCTTGACCATAGCAGATATCCCGTCCAGCTCCGGCATCATTATATCCATAAGCACCAGATGGATATCCCGATCTGCCATAACTTCCAAAGCCTGTTTTCCGTTTGACGCTTCGTATATTTTGTAGCTTGGGTCGCTTAAGTATATTTTTAATGCATTTACTATGTCGATATCGTCATCGCATATCAGAATGTTGTACATCGTATCACGTATAATTAAACCATCTCGAAAGGGGTGGTTTTAATTATGTCTCCTTTCATTAAATCTATAATTATATTTGCAGGAGTAGCTACCTGCGGTATAATAAAGACAAGCACTGTGGATTTGTAGCTATTGTATTACAG
>JAFQHD010000012.1 GCA_017398145.1 Clostridia bacterium | reverse complement strand
TTCCTCGAAGGTTACGCTCTTAACGTTGTGTGCATATGCAAATGCAAAGTTACCGATATCTGTGATATCCTTGCCGATCTCAATGGTCTTGATCTTCTGAAGATATGCAGCCCAAGGAGTATTGTCTTTGCTTGTGTAGTTATCCATAACACCGGAGCCGCCGATTACCATTCTGCCGTCATTGTAAAGTACCCATGTTGCGTTTTCGCCGCAAGTACCGGAAGCAATTGCCTGATATGCAAAATCACGGGTTGTATAAGCGAGACCCTGATCCTTAGCAAAAGATTCGCCGTATGTATCCTTAACAACGTTAAGAACTACATTAGGACAAGACTTAAATGCTGTGGGGTTGATGTAAGAAATATCCTGAGATATGTACATATCTGTGAGGTTCTGACAATATGCAAAAGAGGTATTGTTGATCTGAGTTACAGTATCAGGGAGCTTAACGCTCTTAAGATAAGGCAGGTAACAGAATGCAGCACTGCCGATCTTGGTAAGCTTACTACCTTCTTCGAAAACTATTTCCTTAAGGTTGGTACACATATAGAAGTTATATACACCAACTTCGGTAATATCCTTACCTACAACTACCTTCTTGATAGCCTTGGTCATAGGCTGATCGTCTTTACCCCAAGGTCTGTTCTTATAGGAGATCTTATCACCCATAGCAGTACCTGTGGAAACGTAACTATATGTAGCGCCTTCGCCAGAAAGAACCATGGTACCGTCAGCATAAAGAACGAAGTATGACTTAGGACCTACCAGACCTGCTAACAGCACGTCTGCGGTGGTAGATTCAACAAACACACCTCTTTCGTATACGCATGTCTCACCGCCGATAACCATTTCGCCCTGGAATGCGATACCGTTCTCGTCAAAGAAGGTGGGATTAGGTGCTACAAAGTTATAACCGGTAATCGGAACACCTGCGTTCAGGTAACGGGATTCACCCTTCTCGTTTGTCCACCAGAAGGACAGAGGGTACTTGTTGGGACAAATACCGTCCTCACCGAAATCATAATACTTGCCGTCAACAAGCTGTACGCCTGTATACTTAACGCCGTCCTTGTAATAGGATTCGCCGGTCCAACCGTCAGCAATAACTACACCGTCAACATAGAACTTTCCGTCGGTGTAAACACCGCTGAAGAACTCGCCGCACTCGCACATAAGTACGCCGTCAACAAAGTCATAAATATGACCTGTAGCGGGAACCACGGTACCCCAGTCTACAACACCGCCACAACCGTTGTGAGTATCACACTCGGTGCCGATATTTTCAACAGAACCGCACGCACATGCTACACAGAATACGCGGTTTTCATATCCGCTTTCTTTACATGTAGCAGCCTTGCTCTGAGCTTCGCCGGGAGTACAGATGTGGAAGCTCCATTTACCCTGTCTGTCAGAGTTGGTATAGTAACGGTTCATTTCTGTCTGAAGCACAGTTTCGTTTGCAGAGAAGGTTTCGGTTGTGCCATCAGTATAGGTTACAACACCTGCTTCAGCGCCAACAACCAGACGGTAATCTCTGGTACCGTCAGAATACCACATAGCGTGGGGTGTCAGGATATAATACTTATCCTGCATCTTAGGATCGTCAGAAATATAGGTTCCACGGATACCGCTGTCATCCATCCAGCCCTTTGCCATCCAGATACGAACGGGAATCTTAGCAAGGATGTTGGTTTCAGCAATTTCTGTACCTGTGCGGGTAAACGTAATTACTGCATCGTTATGATTGTTGATATAATATTCAGCCTCAAAACCGTATGCAACCTCCATACCTTCGAGTTCCCAATCGTTGACATAGTCAAGATTGATGGTGGTGGTTACGGAGTCTACATCTGCAAGGTTATCAGCAACCAAGTTAAGCCAGTAAATAGAGCCTGTAGGAAGTAAGCCGGTTGCAGCGGGTACTTCAAGGCGAACTGCACTCTTATCTGTATTAACAACAAGCGTGCGAACGATGTTACCAACGTTACCCTGGTTATCGCTAACCTCCATAACGAGGGTATGAACACCGTCATTCAAATACAGGTCGGAAACTGCAATGGTTCCGCCAACAGACATAGTAATATCGGCAGTACTCAGAACACCGTCTACATACAGCTTTGCAGAATTACGATTCAACCCTGTAGCATTGCTCTTGGTTGTATTTTCGTATGCCTGACCCATCAATGTAATGGTATTGGTGGTTATTGTCTGACCGTTAACCGCAACACCTTCTGTATATTCATCACCAACAACCATACTGGTAAAGTAGGGATTCTCGCGGTCAATAGTAGCATCAGAATAGTCTACTGTAATGTCGTCTATATAGTAAGTAACATCCTGATAATAATTGTAACTTCCTGTACCGGCTGTATAATGGCTGTTGATCTGAATATATTCGAAGGTCGAATAGTTATCCAGTACATCCCAGCTAAAATAGTACCATCCGCCATTATCAATTCCAGTATTGGATGCCAGATAATCTGTCAATTTGTGGTCCACACGAGTGCTGCCACCGTCAGTTGTTCTGAAACCGGCATTAACATTCATAGATGCAGTAACCAGTTCAGCAGGAATATACATCCAGAAACCAATCTTTGTTGCGTCTGTAAGATCAAGGGATTCGGGAAGGAAGAGGTCCATCTGACCGTGGCAGGATGCGGTAACGTTGGTCCAATCGATATCTACACCCATAGCATAGTTGCCATTTCTGACCATACCGCTATCACGGTCCACCAAATATACCTGTGCAGGGATATCCATACCAACAGGAGTATAGTTCTTCTTAGCAAAGAATCTGTATGCAAAATAACCGTTTGCACGTGTGTCGCGGATGAACCATCCGTAAGGCTCACCTTCAGCGGGAGCTACTTCGGGATCAACGTCAACAAGGAATTCACCGTCTTCGAAATCGTAAACAATATCAGATGCCTTACCGAAACGGATCTCAGCAGTAATTGCTTTATCTGTCTGTCCGCAGATAACTGCTGTAACGGTACCGCCGGTGAGACCTGTACTTTCGTCGCAAGCAGTAAACTTGCCATCCGCGATAGTACCAAGATTTGCATCAGACAGAGTATAAACGATATCTTGTTCTGCATATGTAACGGGATTAAGACCGCCGTTGGTAGTTACGTCAATAGGTATAACCACTGTATCGCCATAACCGACAATGATTTTTTCCTGTTTGAAAGCAATGTCGGGGGTTATGATAGTTACAGAACCTTCACCGACAACCTCGTCATTATAAACAAGCTGTGCCGTTACTACGCCTTCCTTACCATTGGAGACAAAGAGACCGTTGTCATCAATAGTTCCCATAGAATCATCAGCAAGCTGCCATTCAGCATCTTCGGGAATCTCAGCTACCGTACCTACAAGGTCGGTACCGAGAGCGTTAAACTGAACGGAGTTGCCGGGAGTATAATAATCATTTTCGGTAGTAATGTTAGCACGTACAAACTCACCCGTTGCAGGAGCTGTAGAGATAACAAGGATACCGTGTGTGGTAGGTCTCTCTGCACCGTCGGAAGGAGAACAGTTTAATGTAAGCTCCTCACCGGGACGCTGAGAAAGGAATGCGGAGGATCCGCCGCCGTCACCGTTGATTGCCTGTACACAGCCGAGAGAGAGCATAAACTCTGCCATCTCATAGCTGTTAAAGCCTGCAGAATAGGGAGACTGACGACCGTCGTTCATTACCATAACGATGTCACCGTCTGCCTTGATACCTACAAAAGAACGGGAAGCGGGATCGGAAGTATGGTTTGCAGCGTACTGGTTCTTACCGTCCTTAACAAGGAAACCGAAGTTTGCGGGGATAACCTGCTCCTCCCAACCTGTTATAGCAGAAGAGGTAGCTCTGATCTCGGTCTTAGGCATATCAGCAGGTCTTGCAACGCCGTCCTTCTCGTCAAAGTTGATAACGAGACAGGTCTGTGCACCACTGGTCTGGCCCTGGCTGTTCTTATATATCTGGCCGTCAAGAACCATATAACCGAGGGGCTCACCTATGAATTCGGGATGATCTACATAATATGCAGCGGTATACCAGTTAAGGCTGATATTCATAGCTGCAACTACGTTACCGTAGCCGTTAGCTTCGGCATAAGCTGCCTGCTCGGACATTATTTCTACACCGTAGTTACCTGGTGTAGGAACCATGCCCTTATAACTGGGAATAACCTTTGTGTAGGGGTTATCAATATCAACCTCTACTACGTGAGCAACCTGACGGTGTGTACCGGCAGCATTGTTCAGTACGATCTCGGACTCGGTGATACCGGGCGCAAGATCATAATCATCTTTAGAGATGAGTTTGTAGTAATCATCTTCTCTTTCCTCATAATCAACTGCGGCAAAGAGCTGCATAGGCAGCATACCGACCAGCATCATGAGACAAAGCAGAAATGATACTACTTTTGTAAAAGTGGTCTTCATGTTTTTCCTCCATATAAAAATATTATTTATATATTGCCGTAAGGCATTATATATCAAAGTGTTTCATAATTTTATCGCAGCTCTTTGCTACAGTATAATTGTCATAGAGGTATTCATAGCCCTTTTTCCCCATAGCCTTGAGATCGGCGGTCATTGCCCGGTCTACAGCTTCGGAGAAGGCTTCTGTGCTGTTACTCTCACACCACCAGCCAAAGCCGCCGTCAACGATGACCTTACCAACGTCGGTGTTGGGGTCTGTACAGGCAAGGACAGGGGTTGATGCCTGCAGATATGACAGAAGTCTTGAGGGAAAATTGGGGATGGTAAAGCGGTGGTCAAGGAATATCATTCCCACGTCACAGGCACCTACCAAACGGTCGTAATCCTCCTTGGGCAGTCTCTTCATAAGAGTGAGATTAGCTTGTCCCTCGGTGTTTACATACTCCTCCAGTTTTCTGTACTCGGTGCCGTCTCCTACGATGAGAAAATACACATCGTCTTTGTCCTTGCAGGTGCGCAGACATTCGATCAGAAAGGGTATATCCTGAGGTTTCCCTAAATTACCGCCGTAAACAAAAACCTTTTTGCCGGTGGGAATACCGTATTTTTCTCTCATGGCAAGACGAGTATCATTATCAACCCTGAAATCTACCGCATCCACCGAGTTGGGACAAACCTCAACCTTGTCGGAGGATACCTCGGGATTATGCATGAGAACGTAATCAACGTTAGCCTGCGACATACAACCGATACGATCGGATATCGAATACAGTTTTTTCTCCTTGTTTCTGAAGTATCTGTACAACAGGCCGTATATACCGCTTGTCCTCATCATACCGATATCAACGGCGTTCTGAGGGAAGATATCCTTTAAGAGCAGATAAGTCTTTGCACCGTCGCGTTTTTTGATATACTCAACCGCACCTACAAAGGTTATGGGAGGAGTAGAGTACATTACAAGATCAAAGCGCACGTCCTTGAAATATTTTTTAATTGCCTTAAGATATTGACCCTCGATACGAAGGGTTGAAATACCCTTTTCTATACGGCCGCACTTGGTTATATTACCGATACGGACACGGAGCATACGGGCACCCTTGTCCACGATAAGCTCTGTGTGAAGTCCGGTGCGCTTTTCTCTTTGAGACACCACGTATACGTTGTGTCCGCGGTCACGGAACTCACGGAGCAGATCGGTATAGATGCCGCGGGACTCGATACTGTCCATACGGCCTATGGTAAGGAATAGGATGTTCATATATGAATTTTTCCCTTATTGTTTTAATAAAGATATTTCAGCCATTTAAAAAACTTGAGCTTACCCAACAGTATAATCACCATACTTACAAGCACAGATACCGCTGATACTGTAAGGAAAAGAAGCCATCCCGCTATATCGGGAACAAGATCCTTCAGTATGTATATGTAGGCTGAGTGGGTAAGATATATAAGTGTACTGAGCTTTCGGCAGTAGCGGGCAGCTCCGGAGCTTATCGGAAGCTCTGTTCCCTTGACTGTCATAAAGAAGAAATATACCAGAGGCATAACCGACAACCAAATTATAGTAGCGCTGACCTTAAAGCCAACAACCATAACCGCCGATTCAACACATAACAACAGAAAACTGATACCAAATCCTGCAAGGTTATATGCAGTTGATTTTTCTCTGCTTTCCTTGACCTTAGCTATATACATACCCAGGGCATAATAGGGAAAACCGTAGAACAGACCGTTTCTGCTGCCCAGAAAATCTGATACCTCTATAGGCAGAAAACGGTTAAGCACCGGGGCATATGTAGATTTAAGACAACCTACCGTCAGTATAATAACTGCTATAACAAGCACAGTCCTTGGCGAAAGAAATCTTGACAGACCGTATGCTATGGCAAAGCCTATAATACTGCCGCACAGATACCACAGAGCATGTCCGTTTCCTATCCACAGATACCTTTCCAGTATCTCGGGCAAGGTCATAGTTCCAAGCTCGACCAGGTCGAAGGGCAGATAGATCACCGACCATATAAGGTACATAACAAACAAACGCTGTATGTATTTAAGGGGGGCAGTATCCTTAAGAAAGAAGAAATAGCTGCTTGCAACAAAGAAGAACGGTACACACAGTCTTGTGATAAGACCAAAACCCTTGTCCAACCAATAATAATCACCAAAGGGCTCTGTATGTATAGCAACCACCAAAAAAGCCAGAACAAGCTTTGCAATATCTATTGCCCTGTTATTTTTGATCTGTAATTCTTTTGTATTTTCCATAATCGGCAAACCTGATATACTTAAAATATTTATTTTCCCAATACGTCTCCATATCTTTTCTTCATTAAATCGACACTCCAGAATATAAGCCGGGATGAAACAAAGGGATTGGCTACTTTCATCGCTTTCTGCTTAAGGTGTATCTTTATATGAAGCTTTTTGAATACGAAGTTAATATAAGAAGGAAGAAATGACGACCAGAACTGTACTGCGTGTATATACTTTGAAAGCTTGTTTACAGGCTTGTGAGTTTTGCAATATTCAACGAAGCAACTGTATCCCTCAAAAGACATTTTGCGGGACAGGGTCTTCGTCGTATCATAACAGAAGCTGAATCCTCCGCCGCGCTTGGACTGACCGAAGGAATCTCTTTTGGCACCGACACTCTCGGCTATACGGCGGGGAATAGGACGGTCATATTCGGTACCAAGTCTCCAGGGCTTCATTTCCTCGGATTTTGAGATGGGCTGGATGGTTGTGCTCTGTGACGTACCGTAGGTAGCCATAGCCACAAAGATATATCCGTTTCTCAGCGCATTTTCTGTAAAGGAAATATCTGTTTCATTATAGAAGAAGCCCACCATGTCAAAATCATTGTTCGCTTCACTGTTAAGTCCCCAGAAATAGTCTCCTCGGGTGCCCATAAATACCAGACAGTCGGCAAACTGATCCTCGAATACACAGAACTGCTGATGCTTGGCTATCTCGCCACTGCTTATATACTCGGCATCAACACAACCCTTCTTCTCCCTGTAAGACAGATGGTCTCTCTTGATAATGTTGGTATAGCCCATCTCTCTTGCCGCAACTGCTCCGTCGTCCTCGTCAAAAATGCTTCCGGAGAGGGACACGGCTCTGTTACAGCCCAGCTGTCTTGCAACAGCGGCATTGGCTATGGAATCATATCCGCTGGAGATCGTTGTACACAGACCGTACTTGGTATTTTTACGGTCGGGGCTCGTAGCGTTTGCATAAACAGCCCTCATATCATCCATCATTCTGCCATAATAATCATCGAAATTCTTGAATGGTTCAACGGCAGCTCTGCGCTTGTAGGTTATCTTACCTTCGGCATCAACAGTAACCGATCCGACGATATACTGATACAAATACTTGCCTTCCCTCATAGGGATAGCATTACAGCATTTTTGGGGACCGTGAAGTATAGAGCAGAAATATCTTTCGTACTGATCTATCGAGGGATCCAACTCCATATCCGTATAGGACATTATCATAGGAACAGAATTACAGAAAATTATTCGCTTTTCATCCTCGTATCCCACTATTCTTTCAAGAGCATGTGATGGGGTATAGAAATGTATACCTTCCGCATCCAGCTTTGCACCCGTGCCGTATGAGACGTCGGAACTGTCAAAACCGGCTGAAATAAAGTCGCCACTCCATGCACCGGCTGAAAAAAAGCTGTCGTGGCACTCAACATAGCTGCCAGCATAAACGACAATTCTGCCGTTATTACGGTTTATATCCGCAAGCCATGCGAGCTTGGGGAGCTTAGGATTTATCTCATATTCTATCGTATACATCGTGTCAGTCTTTCTTAATTCCTATTTCGTTATATTTCATCATATAGATGCCGTCTTCGTAGTCACCTATATTTCTTTCGTTTGCAATACCTGACATATTGTTGGCGATAAGTTTCATATGGTTGCAGCCGCACTCATATGCATGGGGATAACCGCCGCCGAAACGGGGGTTGACCTCGGAAATATAATATTCTCCGTCTACCTCAAACACGTCTATATCTATCTGACCTCTCCAACCGCTCTCTATAACAAATTGCTCAAGCATTTCGTTGAGAACGGGATCGTGGAAGGAAACGGCCTTGTCTGTTTCGCCTGCACGCATAAGCAGCTTCTTCTTGGTGAATATCGAAACCACCTCGCCGCTTACCATATCTATATATATATCCGCGCCGATCTCCTGACCGCGTAAGAACTCCTGGATCATAAGACCCTCGCCTCTCGACATAAGGAACTCAACAGTCTCTCTGTCCTCGGCCTTTGATATGGACATACTGGCACTGCCGCGGACCGGCTTGACAAATACGGGATAGGTCATTTCTCCCTTATCCACATCGGCATAGAAAAGCTCCTTGTCGGTATAGCTCTTTGCACAACGGTAGCCGTGAGCACAGAGCCAGGTATACATATCCATCTTATCAAGGGCTCTTTCACAAAGCTCGTAGGAGGAGCCTATAACGGTTACACCCACTGCCTTGAATTTTTCTTCATTTGCCGCAAGCAATGAAAGCTCGGGATCTATGAGAGAGAGCACGGCAGTGATATTTTCCTTTTTGCAGATATCAAGGATAATATCTATATAGCCCTCCTCTGTTATACGGGGCACTTTATAAAATTTGTCAGCCTCATATACTGCGGGTGCAAGGTCACTCATATCCGTTGCAATAACCTTACCCTTGCCCTCAAGCTCTCTTTTGAAATACTGTACTATCTTTGTGCGTGTTCCCGCACTGAGTATTAAAATATTCAAGTTATTCTCCAATCAATAGCAATTCTTTGTATCAACTCTGTCGGCAAGCTCCTCACCGCGAATAAGTCTTATGATATTGTCGCAGGCACCGTCGAGATGGGGCAGGCTGCCCTTTATAAATCCCGCGCGGTGGGGGGACATGATCACCTGATCAAGCTCCCAAAATCGGTTGCGGTCGGAGGGGTAGCTTTCGGATTCGCCTCTTGCGGGGGGGCTCCACCATACGTCGGCACCGTAGCCTGCAAGCTGTTCGGAGACAAGGGCGTTATATACCGCATCCTCGTCGCATATTGCCGCTCTTGACATATTGACAAGTATAGCACCGTTCTTCATTTTGCCGATATATTCCGGGTTTACCATACCGCGTGTGGCAGGAGTAAGGGGAAGGGTAAGAATAACGATATCGGCATCAGCCAACGCCTTATCAGCCTCGCAGGGAGAATATACGGTAATACCGTCCTTACCCTCTGCTTTTGCATCAACAGCGCTTACCTTTGTTCCGAATGCAGACAGCAGCCTTGCCACTCTCTGACCGATATGACCGAAGCCTATCACACAGGCACTGAGATCCGCCATGCTGCCGGAAAAGAGGTCAAGGGGTTTCTGTGTTCTGTTCCAGTTTCCTTCTCTCATTTTGCGGTCATGATACGAGATCTTCTTGACCAGATCAAGAACTATGGCGATGCATATCTCGGCAACCGAGTCGGCATTGGTGTGGGTGTTGCATACGGGAACCTGCGAAGCTCCGAGAGCCGCAAAGTTAAAATTGTCCACGCCTGTCCAGGGTATCTGTATGAGCTTGAGCTTACCTGCCGCAGCAATGAGCTTTTCGCTTACAAAGGGACCGAGAAGCATATCCGCATCGGGGGCAAGAGCACACAGGCTCTCCTCCGAAAAATCCTCGGGTACGGTGAAGGTATACATACCCTCAACGCTTTTATTAAGTCTGTTTTTTATATAATCTATATCGCCCGCAAGCATACTGCGGGTCAGCAGAATGTTGATGTTTTTCAATTTTATTCCCCGTTAATTTATTTGATATAGCCGGTGAGGAGTTCCATGGCTCTCTCGAGCACCTTATCATCTACTGCAAGAGAAACTCTGATATGATCGTCCCAGTCTGCACCGAAGGCAATACCGGGAGTAGTAGCAATTCCCGTCTTCTTAAGAAGCTCTGCGCAGAAGGTGTTTGAATCAACTCCCGCAAAGGAGATATCCCAGAAGTTGAAGAATCCCGCTGCGGGACGAACGTTACGCTTACCCATAGAGGTAACGGTGGTATCAAAGAGTTCAACTCTCTTTTCAAGCTGCTCTATATAAGCGGGGAGGTGATCGGGTTCGTTGTGATATACCGCGCAGGCACCCTTCTGTATAAAAGTACAGGTGTTGGTGTTGATATGCTGCTGCAGCTTATTCATTTTTGCAAGAATGTCAGAAGGACCTATTGCAAAACCCAGTCTCCAGCCTGTCATTGCGTGGGACTTGCTGTAACCGTTACAGATAATGAGCTTGTCCGCAATCTCCTGATGCTCGCCGAAGCTTGTAACGACTGTACCGTTGTAAGCTAATTTTTCGTAAACCTCGTCGGATATGATATAGAAATTATTTTCCTTTGCCAGCTCGCATATTACAGCTACCTCATCGGCAGAAAGAACCATACCTGTGGGATTGTTAGGGCTGTTGACAAGAATAGCCTTGGTACGCTCACTTACCGCTGCACGTACAGCCTCTATATCAAGAGTAAAATCTCTGTTGAGAGAAACATATTTTATCTCTGCTGTAGGCTCGGCAAGCTTAACCATAGCCGGATAGCTTACATAATATGGGGAGAGAAGTATGATCTCGTCTCCGGGTTCAAGCACACTTGCAAGAGCAAAATATACCGCAGCCTTGATACCGGGAGTAACGATTACATTGTTCCTTTTATATTCCGAAGAAAATCTCTTGTTATAATCATCAGCTATAAGGTTACGCAGTTCCGGAAGACCCTGAGTTGCCGAGTAGTGCGTATGTCCCTCCTCCATTGCCTTGACGGTCGCGTCAAACACATACTGAGGAGTCTTAAAATCCGGCTCGCCCAATCCGAGAGAAAGTATCTCCTTCCCCTGAGCTCTCATTTCACCTGCCGCCTGGGCAAATTTATATGTAAGGGATTCGCCTACTTCTTTTGAGAACAACATTCTTTTTTCTCCTCTCGTTCTTTGTTCAGGGGTGTAATACGCTTTTCCGCCACACCCGAGCGCTTCAGGACCTTACCTACGGTACTGAAAATTATCTTAATATCGTTTACAAACGACAGCTCATTCACATACTGTATGTCATATGCCAGTCTCTTGTCCCACTCCACAAAGTTTCTTCCGTTCACCTGTGCCAAACCTGTAAGTCCGGGACGGACATCGTGACGGTGCTTTTCTTCCTCAGTGTAGTAGGGCAGATATTCTACAAGCAAGGGTCTCGGGCCTACTATCGACATATCACCGATAAGTATATTTATCAGTTCCGGTAATTCATCAAGGGATGTTGATCTCAAAAGCTTGCCGTACTTGTTAAGACGGATGTTGTCGGGAAGAAGCTTACCGTCCTTGTCTCTGGCATTTGACATGGTACGGAACTTGATGAGCTTGAATATCTTCTCGTTTTTGCCGGGTCTTAACTGTGTAAAGAAGGGGTTGCCCTTCATCGCTATTGCTCCGATCACCGTAAGAATGACAAGTATCGGAGACAGGATCAATAAAGCTATTAGCGAAAGAGTGAAGTCTATCACTCTCTTAAAGAATTTTGCGTACATTTATGTAACCTCAGAAGCAGGATTTTATGGTATCTATGACTCTTTTCTGCTCTTCCTCTGTCATCTTGATGTCAGAGGGCAGACAAAGTCCTCTTTCAAATATGTCTTTACCCACGTCCTCTCCGTTTGCGGTGATGAAGTCATAGCCCTCAAATACAGGCTGCATATGCATGGGCTTCCAGATAGGTCTTGCCTCGATGTTTTCCTTTGCCAGCTTGTCCATGATATCCATGGGATCAACAGGGCAACCCTCATCGATAAGCATACAGGAAAGCCAGAAGTTGGGCTTGCTGTCCTTAAGGTAGGGGTTCATGGTTACGGGGAGATACTTGAAAGCTTCTTCGTAGGTTCTGTATATCTCTTCTTTTTTGTCTCTGTGCTCTTCAAGGTGCAGAAGCTGTCCTCTGCCGATGCCTGCAACTACATTTGACATACGGTAGTTGTAGCCGATCTCCTCATGCTGATACCAGGGGAAGTTTTCTCTTGCCTGAGTAGCCCAGAAGAGAGCCTTCTTACGGTCGGATTCGTTTTCGCAGATAAGCATACCGCCGCCTGAGGTTGTTATGATCTTATTGCCGTTGAAGGAAAGAACACCGTATTTACCGAAGGTGCCGCATTTTTTATCCTTGTAGTCCGCTGCAAGAGCCTCAGCCGCATCCTCTATAAGTACTGCTCCGTGACGGTCGCAAATCTCTTTTATCTCATCCATCTTTGCCGGAGTACCGTAAAGATGCGCAAGCATAACCGCCTTGGCATCGGGATACTTTTTAAAGGCGAGCTCGAGAGCACAGGGGTCCATATTCCAAGTTTCACACTCAGAGTCTATAAACACAGGGACACCGCCCTCATAGGTAACAGGATTAACTGTAGCCGCAAAGGTCATATCGCTACACAACACCTTGTCTCCCCTCTTAACGCCTGCCAGCTTTACTGCCAGATGCAAAGCAGCCGTGCCTGCATTGAGACAGAGGCAGCTATACTCACCATTTTCAGTAAGATATGCAGACATCTCTGATTCAAAGCCATCACAGTTAAAACCCAAGGGAGCGATCCAGTTGCGCTCAAAAGCTTCTTTTATGTAGTCGTTTTCCTCCCCGTGCATCGTGGGGGTCGCCAAAGGAATACGTTTATTTTCAACAACCATTTTCACTTACGATCCTTCCGGAAAATTTCAAATTGCATAAATTATATGCATACACATATGTCATCGCATAACTATACGAAGTAATTATACTACTATTTTGTTGTAAAATCAAGTATTATGCTAATTTTTTACAAATATTATATACATTATTATATAGAAATGTTTGGCATTATCACAAATCTATCGACATTCGTTGATTTTCCGACACATATAATTAACTATTTGTTAATGATTTTTTTACTTTTAGCATTCCGTTTTTTATGAAATAAACTTTTTATGCTTCGAGCATTTTACTATAAAGCAAAAAAGGACGGATAGCTTTCCGTCCTTTTTACGTTTGAATATATTACTTTTCGTTTTTAACGGGCTTAACCAGGAATATACTTAAGAGCATTGCTGCAACGTAGAGGGCAAGGGATACACACAGTACAGTCTGATAACCCGTGGGGTTGACCATATTTCCGCCGACCTCGGTCATTTCGCCGAAATTGTTTACTATCCAAGTAGCGAGCTGGTTGCCTGTAAGGCCTGCAAATGCCCAAGCGGAAAGGGTAATACCGTGGATAGCGCTGATATTGGACATACCGTAATGGTCGGATAAGAGGGTAGGAACATTGGAGAAGCCACCGCCGTAGCCTGCGTTTACGATCATAATAAGTACTAATACGATACCTGCAAGCAGGATGCTTCCTGCGCCCTTTGAGATACCGCCGGTCACAACAACAAGAGCTGCCGATACGATAGACAGCGCGAAGATGAGCTTGTAAACCGTATTACGGTCCTTCATTTTGTCGCCCATTGCGGAAAAAACGACACGTCCGCCCGCATTGAATATTGCGGATATGGTAGAAACGATACCTACCGCGCCT
>JAFQHD010000112.1 GCA_017398145.1 Clostridia bacterium | reverse complement strand
CGCGTTCATCGCGGAAGACTTACAGGTAAGGCAATGCGCGGTAATAAGATTAGCAACGGCTCTTTTGGCCTTGTTGCAACTGAGCCCGCATGGATCACCAGCAACCAGATCGAGGCAGCCCGTATTGCTATGACACGTTACATCCGCCGTGGCGGTAACGTTTGGATCAAGATATTCCCCGATAAGCCCATCACCGAGAAGCCTGCTGAGACCCGAATGGGTTCCGGTAAGGGTTCACCCGAGTACTGGGTAGCAGTAGTTAAGCCCGGCAGAGTAATGTTTGAGATGGACGGCGTTGCACCTGAGGTGGCTAAGGAAGCTATGCGTCTTGCTATGCACAAGCTCCCCATCAAGTGTAAGTTCGTACAGAAAGCTGTAGAAGAGGAGGCATAAAAAGTGAAGATCAATGAACTCAGAGAAATGAGTGCAGAGGCACTCGCAAAGAAGCTCGACGAGCTCAAGCAGGAACTTTTTAACCTTCGTTTCCAGCACGCTATCAACCAGCTCGACAATCCTCACAAGATCGCAGATGTCAAGAGAGACATCGCTCGCGTAATGACTCTTCTCAACGAGAAGAACGCGTAAGGAAAGAGGAGGTAAAGAATAATGGAAATGACACGTAACCTCAGAAAGACCAGAGTAGGTATGGTTGTAAGCGACAAGATGGATAAGACCATCGTAGTTGCTATTCAGGACAACGTAAAGCATCCTATGTACGGTAAGGTAATGAAGCGTACACTCAAGGTTCACGCACACGACGAGAACAACGAGTGCGGCATCGGTGACAGAGTTACAATCATGGAGACAAGACCTCTTTCCAAGACAAAGAGATGGAGACTTGTCAACATCGTTGAAAAAGCTAAGTAAGCTAAATAGTTGCTACCAAATCATAGTAACTGACAGGAGGATAACTAAGTGTTACAGCAGGAATCACGTATGAAGGTTGCCGATAATACCGGCGCCAAAGAATTATTGTGCATCCGCGTACTTGGTGGTACAGGCAGACGCTACGCTAACATCGGTGACGTTATTGTTGCATCAGTTAAGAAGGCAGCACCCAACGGTACAGTTAAGAAGGGTGATGTTGTAAAGGCTGTTGTGGTAAGAACAGTTAAGGGCGTTAAGCGTAATGACGGTTCCTACATCAAGTTCGACGAAAATGCAGCTATCATTATAAAAGAAGACAAGACACCCCGCGGAACCCGTGTATTTGGTCCCGTGGCAAGAGAGCTCCGTGATAAGGACTATCTTAAGATCCTTTCACTTGCACCCGAAGTACTTTAAGGAGGAATTACAATGAATAAGGTTCATGTTAAGAGAGACGACACCGTCATTGTTCTTTCCGGTGACGATAAGGGCAAGAAGGGCAAGGTTGTCGAGGTTTCCCCCAAGGAGGGAAAAGTAATCGTTAACGGCGTTCACGTTGTTTCCAAGCACACCAAGCCCCGTAAGCAGGGTGAGGCAGGCGGAATCATGAAGGTTGAGGGCGCTATCTATGCCGATAAGGTTGCACTTTACTGCGACAAGTGCGGCAAGGGCGTTCGCGCTAAGTACAACGTAGTTGACGGTAAGAAAGTAAGAGTCTGCGCTAAGTGCGGCAAGGAACTTTAATAGGAGGGTATAGTAATGGCAAGACTTAACGATATGTACAAGGCTGAAGTTGCTCCCGCCTTAATGAAGAAGTTCAACTACAAGAGCACCATGCAGATCCCCAAGTTTGATAAGATCGTTATCAACGTAGGCGTAGGCGATGCTAAGGATAACTCCAAGGCTATCGACTCTGTAATCGCTGACATCTCTGCAATCGCAGGTCAGAAGGCAGTTCCTACCTACGCAAAGAAGTCTGTCGCTAACTTCAAGCTCCGTGAGGGCATGAAGATCGGCGTTAAGGTTACACTCAGAGGCGAAAGAATGTACGAGTTTATGGATAGACTCTTCAACTTCTCTCTCCCCCGTGTCCGCGACTTCAAGGGTATCAACCCCAACGCCTTCGACGGTAGAGGTAACTACTCTCTCGGTCTGAAGGAACAGCTTATCTTCCCCGAGATCGAGTACGAGAAGATCGACAAGATCCGCGGTATGGATATCGCATTCGTAACAACTGCTCAGACAGATGAAGAGGCAAGAGAGCTTCTCACACTTATGGGCGCACCCTTTGCAAAGTAATTAGAAGGAGGACGAAACAATGGCTAAGAAGGCTATGGTATTAAAGCAGCAGAAGGCACAGAAGTTCTCTACAAGAGAGTACAACAGATGTAAGATCTGCGGTCGTCCCCATGCTTATCTCCGCAAGTACGGCATCTGCCGTATCTGCTTCAGAGAGCTTGCATACAAGGGCGAAATTCCCGGAGTTCGTAAAGCATCGTGGTAAAACTCCACGCTTAATCGACAGGAGCAAGGCGAGGGCTTGACCCCGCCGGGCTAACCATCGATACCAAGTCGCTAAGGCGGCAACTGCATATAGGAGGATTAGAATAATGCAAATGTCAGACGTAATTGCGGATATGCTTACACGTATCAGAAACGCAAGCAACGCAAAGCACGAAACAGTTGATGTTCCCGCATCCAATATGAAGAAGTCTATCGCAGACATTCTTACAAACGAGGGTTACATCAAGGGATACCAGGTTGTCGAGGATGGCAAGCAGGGTATCATCAGAATCACACTCAAGTATGTAAACAAGAAGAAGGCTATTACAGGCATCAAGCGTGTATCTAAGCCCGGTCTCCGCGTTTACTCCAACTGTGAGGATATTCCCAAGGTTATGAACGGTCTTGGAATTGCGATCATCTCCACTTCCAAGGGTATCATGACCGACAAGAACGCACGTAAAGAAAACGTAGGCGGCGAAGTTCTCGCCTTCGTATGGTAATAAGATAGGGAGGATTTAGAATATGTCCAGAATTGGTAGACAGCCTATAAATGTTCCCGCAGGCGTTGAAGTTACAGTAGGCGCTGACAACCTTGTTACCGTAAAGGGTCCTAAGGGAACACTTACACAGGCATTAAACACAGCAATGAAGATCACCGTAGACGGCGCAGTTGTTACTGTTGAGCGTCCTTCGGAGTCTAAGGAACACAAGTCTCTTCACGGCCTTACAAGAACACTTCTTAACAATATGGTTATCGGTGTAAGCCAGGGCTATTCCAAGAAGCTTGAAATCAACGGCGTAGGTTACAGAGCAGCTAAGGCTGGTAAGGTTCTCAACCTCAACCTCGGTTATTCCCACGACGTTAAGTTTGAAGATGCAGACGGCGTTACCTTTGAGGTACCCGATGCTAACACAATTATCGTATCCGGTATCGACAAGCAGAAGGTTGGTCAGGTTGCAGCTCTCGTAAGAGAGAAGAGACCCCCTGAACCCTACCACGGCAAGGGTATCAAGTACGCTGACGAGCATATCCGCCGCAAGGCTGGTAAGGCCGGTAAGTAAGAAAGGAGAGGGTTTGCAATGGTATCTAGAAAAGACACAAACAAGGCACGTCTTAAGAGACATGCAAGAGTTAGAGCAAAGATTTCCGGTACTCCCGAGAGACCCCGTCTTTGTGTATATCGCTCCAACGCTAACATCTCTGTACAGATCATAGACGATGTTAACGGAAACACTCTCGTTTCCGCATCCACACTCGAGAAGACCTTTACCGAATACGGCGGCAACAAGACTGCTGCTCGTGAGATCGGTAAGATCATCGCAGCAAGAGCACTTGAGAAGAATATCGACACAGTCGTATTTGACCGTGGCGGTTATCTTTATCACGGACGTGTACTCGAGCTTGCTGAAGGCGCTCGCGAGGGCGGCCTGAAATTCTGAGTAGGAGGAGTAATAAGATATGGCACAGAAAATAGATGCAGCTACATTGGATCTTATCGAAACCAATGTTGCTATAAAGCGTGTATCTAAGACCGTTAAGGGTGGTCGTATCATCCGTTTCACAGCGATCATGATCGTTGGTGACGGTAACGGTCACGTAGGTTACGGTTCCGGTAAGGCAGCCGAGGTTCCCGAGGCTATCCGTAAGGCGATCGAGGATGCAAAGAAGAACATGATCAAGGTATCTCTCAAGGGTACAACTATTCCCCACGAGGTTATCGGTGAGTTCGGTGCAGGCAGAGTACTTCTTAAGCCCGCCGCAGAAGGTACCGGTATCATCGCAGGCGGCGTAGTACGTAAGGTACTCGAGGCTGCAGGTATCAAGAACATCAGAGCAAAGTGTCTGCGCTCCAACAACCCCGCAAACGTTGTTAAGGCAACATTCGAGGGTCTGCGCGCACTTCGTACAGCAGAGGAAGTTGCTGCAATGCGCGGCATTTCCGCTGACCAGTTATAATAAGGAGGATCTTTAGAATGGCTAAGGTTAAAGTTACTCTCGTAAAGAGCCTCATCGGCGCTAAGCCCAATCAGAAGCTTACCGCTAAGTCCCTTGGACTTGCTAAGATCGGTGATTTCATCGAGCACGAGGACAACGCAGTTCTCGCAGGCAAGGTCAAAGTAATATCTCACCTCGTTAAAGTTGGCGAGTAATTCTAAAAGGAGGAAAAACCAATGAAGCTCCATGAACTTTCTCCCGCTCCCGGTTCTGCTAAGCCTGCATGGCGTAAGGGCAGAGGCCACGGTTCGGGTAACGGCAAGACCGCAGGCAAGGGCCACAAGGGTCAGAACGCTCGTTCCGGCGGCGGTGTACGTCCCGGTTTTGAGGGCGGTCAGCTTCCGCTTTATAGAAAGCTTCCCAAGAGAGGATTCAACAATATCTTCTCCAAGGAATACGCTATCGTCAACGTAGAGGACCTCAACAAGTTTGAGGACGGCGCTACCGTTGATATGGCAGCACTTCTTGAGACCGGTATGATCCGCAAGGAACTCGACGGTCTTAAGGTATTAGGTAACGGTGAAGTTACCAAGAAGTTAACTGTTAAGGCTACAATCTTCTCCGCATCCGCAAAGGCAAAGATTGAAGCTGCAGGAGGAAAGGCAGAGGTGATCTGAGGTGCTTAAGACTCTTAGAAATGCCTGGAAGATCCCCGAACTTCGTAACAAGATGCTGATTACTGTTCTTATAGTGATCCTCTACCGTTTCGGTGCGATCGTTCCTGTTCCTTTCATCGACTCCAACCTCATGTCGCAGGCGATTCAGAGCACAGCCGGTTCTATATTCCAGTACATGGATATCCTTTCCGGTTCTGCTTTCTCGCAGGCAACACTCTTCGCACTTTCCATTTCACCGTACATCACAGCATCCATCGTTATTCAGCTTCTTTCCGTTGCTATCCCCGCGCTTGAAAGACTTTCCAAGCAGGGCGAGGAAGGCAAGAAGATCCTGACTCAGTGGACACGTATAATTACCGTTGTACTCGGTCTTATCACCGCTTTCGGTTATTATATGTATATGAAGAACTACGGTATGCTTACCGACACCGGCGTTTTCGCAGCATTCGTAATCATCGGCTGCTATGTTGCAGGTACTGCACTTGTAATGTGGCTCGCTGAGCAGATCAACGAGTACGGTATCGGTAACGGTATATCCATTATCCTTTTCGCTAACATTCTTTCCAGCGGCTTCTCTATAGTAGGTACATTTATCAACTATATCAAGGGCGGTCCTTGGGGTATCGTTATCGTTGAGGCAATGGTAATCGTGTCTCTTGCAATCATCACCTTCGTTGTATTCATTACCGAAAGTGAGAGAAGACTTCCCGTACAGTATGCTAAGAAGGTCGTTGGCCGTAAGCAGTACGGTGGTCAGAGCACACATCTTCCCATCAAGCTTAACATGTCCGGCGTTATGCCTATCATCTTTGCGAACTCCATCGTGGCTCTGCCCTCGACACTCGCACTGATCTTCCAGCCTAAGTCCGGCAGTGGATGGGAAAAGATCGTTAATTTCTTCGCTTATGACAACTGGTTCTACCCCATATTCTTTGCAGTGCTCATCGTAGCATTCGCATACTTCTATATTTCGATCTCCTTCAACCCTGTTGAAGTAGCAAACAATCTTAAGAAGAACGGTGGCTTCATCCCCGGTATCAGACCCGGCAGACCCACCTCCGATTACATCACAAAGGTTCTTAACAGAATCGTTCTTATGGGCGCATTCTTCCTTTGCATAATCGCAGTTCTTCCTATGATAGCAAACTGGATCAGCGGCGGCGCCCTTCAGGGTATCGCATTCGGCGGTTCCTCACTGCTTATCGTAGTAGGTGTTGCACTTGAGACAGCTCGTGAGATCGAGGGTCAGATGACCATGCGTCATTACAAGGGCTTCCTTGAGTAAAAAGAACGAAGCGATGCTGCCAAAGAGCTTAGGCTCTTTGGCGGGCATCTAACCACCCGAGTACAGAGTGGAGGAAATAATTAATGAAAATTATATTCTTAGGAGCACCCGGTGCAGGCAAGGGAACTCAGGCAGAGATTGCTGCTGAGACCTTCAATATCCCTGCAATATCCACAGGTGCAATAATCCGTGAAGCGATCAAGACAGGTACCGAGATGGGCACCAAGGCTAAGGAATTTACCAGCAAGGGTGCACTTGTTCCCGACGAGGTCGTTATCGGTATTATCAAAGAGAGACTGACAAAGGACGACTGTGCAAACGGTTTCATCCTTGACGGTTTCCCCAGAACGGTTCCTCAGGCAGAAGCGCTTGACGCTATGGGCGTTACTATCGATAAGGTAGTAAACATTGAGGTACCTGATGAAAAGATAGTTACACGTATGAGTGGCAGACGCGCATGTCCTGCATGCGGCGCAACCTTCCATACAGAGTATAAACCGTCTAAAACAGGTGAGACCTGTGACAAGTGCGGTGCTGCACTTACGATCAGAGAGGACGATAAGCCCGAGGTCGTACTTGACAGACTTGCAACCTATCACGAGGTCACCGAGCCCTTAAAGGACTACTATGAAAAGACGGGTAAGCTTGTAACAGTCATCGGTCAGGAAGAGGTTGCAGATACAACTGCACTTACTCTTGCTGCACTGAAGTAAACTTCTTTTATGATCCAGTTAAAAAATCCCGAGCAGATAGCTCTTATGAAAGAAGCAGGACGCATCACAGGCGAAGCATTAGCCCTCGCAGGTGAGGCGGTCAGAGAAGGTATCACCACCAAGTACCTTGACGATTTGATCCGTCGTCATATCGAAAAGTGCGGTGCAAAGCCCTCCTTTTTAGGATACGGGGGATTTCCCGGAAGTGCATGCATCAGCATAAACGATCAGGTAATACACGGTATACCGTCTTCCAATGTTTATCTGCAAGAGGGCGATATCGTAAAGATCGATGTCGGAGCCTATTACCGCGGCTTTCACGGCGACAGTGCAAACACCTTCGCCGTAGGTAATATAACTCCCGAAGCCAAGAGGCTGATCGAAACCACTAAAGAATCCTTCTTCAAGGGTATCGAGCAGTTCAAAGCAGGGAACAGGATAGGCGATATCGGTCATTCGATAGAGTCGCACGTAACTGCAAACGGTTACAATGTCGTAAAGCGCTATGTTGGACACGGTGTGGGCCATGAGTTGCACGAGTCCCCCGAGGTCCCCAACTACGGCAGACCCGGCAGAGGTCCCAGACTTTCTGTGGGTATGGTAATCGCAATCGAGCCTATGGTAAACATGGGAACGAGCGAGGTTATCGAGCTTTCCGACGGCTGGACGGTTTTGAGTGCTGACAGATCACTGTCATGTCACTATGAGCATACGGTTGCTCTTACCGAAAACGGTGTAGAGCTCCTCACACTTGTGGAGTGATCACAATGGTAGGTAGAATTGCCGTAAGCCTCTCAGGCAGAGATAAGGGCAGGGTATTTCTTATAGTTGATGTACCCGATGAAAACTTTGTAATGCTTTGTGACGGCTGTCTCAGAAGATTAGAAAAACCGAAGAGAAAAAAGCTTAAGCATATAAAGCTTCTTGCTTTACCTCCGGTTGCGATACCGGAGACGAACAAAAAGCTCACAGAGCTTATAAATAACATTTCTCAATCATAATTAGGAGGAAATTTCCGTGGCAAAGGATGACGTAATTGAGTTCGAGGGAACAGTAGTTGAAGCATTGCCTAACGCAAACTTCAAGGTACAGCTTCCCAACGGACACTTCGTAACAGCACACATTTCAGGTAAGCTGAGAATGAATTATATATGGATACTCCCGGGAGACAAGGTTACGGTTGAGGTTTCTATGTATGACCTCACCAAGGGCCGTATCACCTGGCGTGCCAAATAAGAAAGGATAGGTATTAAAATGAAGGTTAAACCGTCCGTTAAGAAGATCTGCGAAAAGTGCAAGATCATTAAGAGAAAAGGTAACGTAATGGTTATATGCGAGAACCCCAAGCATAAGCAGAGACAGGGTTGATCGCAGCATTTGACGAATGCAACAAACTAAAATAAGGAGAAAATCAAATGGCTCGTATAGCAGGCGTAGATATTCCTAATTCCAAACGCATTGAAATCGCACTGACCTATATATACGGTATCGGCAGAACTTCTGCTGTAAAGATCCTTGAGAAAACCGGTATCGATCCCGATACCCGTGCAAAGGACCTTACCGAGGATCAGGTAGCTAAGCTCCGTGACGAGATCGAAAACAACTACATGGTTGAGGGTGACCTTCGCCGTGAGGTTGGTATGAACATCAAGAGACTTATCGAAGTAAACTGCTACCGCGGTATGCGTCACAGAAAAGGCCTTCCCGTAAGAGGTCAGCGTACCAAGACTAACGCGAGAACCAGAAAGGGTCCCGCTAAGACCATCGCTAATAAGAAGAAGTAAGGAGTGACAACCTAATGGCTAACGTAAAGAAAGTTACCAGAAAGCGCCGTGAGCGCAAGAATATTGAAAAGGGCGCTGCACACATCAGAGCAACTTTCAATAATACAATCGTAACCATAACGGATGTGGCCGGAAACGCAGTATCATGGGCATCTGCCGGTGAGCTCGGCTTCAAGGGTTCCAGAAAGTCCACTCCGTTCGCTGCACAGATGGCAGCAGAAACAGCAGCAAAGGCAGCTGTTGACCACGGCATGAAGACCGTTGAGGTTTTTGTTAAGGGCCCCGGTTCCGGTCGTGAATCCGCAATCCGCGCACTTCAGACTGCTGGTCTTGACATCACAATGATCAAGGATGTTACACCCATCCCCCACAACGGATGCAGACCGCCTAAGCGTCGTAGAGTTTAATTTTTAAGGAGGATCAGAAATATGGCAAGATATACAGGACCTGCTTGCAGACTTTGCCGCAGAGAGGGCACTAAGCTCTTCCTCAAGGGCGAAAGATGTCTTTCCGGTAAATGTTCCTTCGACCGCAGACCTACTGCTCCCGGTCAGCACGGCGCAGCAAGAAAGAAGGTTGAAGAGTACGGAATGCAGCTTCGTGAGAAGCAGAAGACCAAGAGATACTACGGTGTTCTTGAGAAGCAGTTCAAGAGCTATTATGTAAAGGCAGATAAGATGGAGGGCATCACAGGTGAAAACCTTCTCAGCCTTCTTGAGAGACGTCTTGACAACGTAGTTTACAGAATGGGTATGGCAGAGAGCAGAACTGATGCTCGTCAGCTCGTACTTCACGGACATTTCACACTTAACGGTAAGAAGGTTACCATCCCCTCTATCCAGATCAAGGTAGGCGATGTTATTACTGTTAAGGAAACCAGCCGTGCATCCGAGAAGATCAAGGGACTTATGGAAGGTCTCGACGGAAGAATTTTCCCCAAGTGGCTCGACGTTGACAAGAAGAACGTTCAGGCTAAGGTGATTGCACTTCCTAAGAGAGAGGACATCGAATTCCCGTTCGAGGAGCAGCTGATCGTGGAGTTGTACTCCAAGTAATCGTGCCTCCGGTAATAGCGCATAGCTATTATAAACAACTAATTGAATATAGTAAATGGAGGAAAAGTGCATGATAGAAATAGAAAAGCCCAATATTGAGACTATGGATTTAAGTGACGATGGCAGATTTGGCACCTTTACCGTAGAGCCTCTTGAGAGAGGTTTCGGTACCACTCTTGGTAACTCACTTCGCCGCGTTCTTCTGAGCTCTCTTCCCGGCGTAGCTGTTGTATCTATCAAGATCGACGGCGTGCTCCACGAGATCTCCACCGTTCCCGGTGTTAAGGAAGATGTCACCGAGATCGTTCTCAACGTTAAGGGTATCATTGCAAAGCTGTTCAGTGAAGGACAGAAGACTGTCGTTTTAGATGTTGTTGGTCCCGCAGTAGCAACTGCAGGCGACATCAAGGCAGACGGCGAAATCGAAATTCTCAACCCCGATCACGTAATTGCGACCGTTGGTGAGAACACCCGTTTCTATATGGAGTTAACACTTGATCACGGCAGAGGATACGTTTCTCAGGAAAAGAACAAGCAGAACAATCCTGCTACGATCGGTGTTATATATACCGATTCGATCTACACCCCCGTGTATAACGTAAGCTACAAGGTAGAGAATACACGTGTGGGCAACGTTACCGATTTCGATAAGCTTACTCTCAACGTAGAGACTAACGGAACCATTTCCGCAAAAGAGGCTGTATCGCTCGGTGCCAAGATACTCAACGAACATCTCAACCTCTTCGTTGATCTCTCTGATGAGGCGAAGAAGGCAGAGATCATGGTCGAGAGACCTGAGACTCAGAAAGAGAAAGTTCTTGAGATGGTCATTGAGGAGCTTGACATGTCTGTACGTAGCTTCAACTGCTTGAAGCGCGCAGGCATCAACACGGTTGAGGATCTGACCAACCGTACCGAAGAGGATATGATCAAGGTCAGAAACCTCGGTAAGAAATCACTCGAAGAAGTTATCCAGAAGCTTCATTCTCTCGGCTTGGACCTCAAGAGAGACGAATAAGCTAAACTACATTGATAGACGAACCCAATCTTTAAAGGAGGTAAGTTTAAATGCCTAGCAACAGAAAACTCGGTAGAACAAGCGCACACCGTAAGGCTATGCTCCGCGGTATGGTAACATATCTGCTTGAGAACGGTCAGATCGAGACCACTCTCACCAGAGCTAAGGAAGTACGCTCCATCACCGAAAAGATGATAACACTCGGCAAGACCAACACACTGGCATCCCGCCGTGCTGCTCTTGCAGTAGTAACTAAGGAAGACGTAGTAAAGAAGCTCTTTGACCAGATCGCTCCCAAGTACAGCGACCGTAACGGTGGATACACCTGTATCTACAAGCTCGGTCCCCGTCGCGGCGATGCTGCAGAGATGGCTGTAATTAAGCTCGTTGACTAATAATGAAAATGCACCCCATATGGGGTGCATTTTTTTATATTTAATTAATAAAGATTACCAATTTGATGTAGTAATTTCCTCGGCTCAACTGTAATAATATATAGAAAAGGTAATTCAAGTGAAAAATTAATTTTGCGTACATAATTATTTTGTCATTTTAATGGTTTTTTACTTGAAATTTGCCATATTCTATGTTATAATGCCGATAGTTATTTTATTAGGAGGAATTTCGTCATGAAGAAATTCATTGCAATCGTTGCAACATTACTTATTCTTGTGTCATCAATGGCAGTAAACGTAATGGCAAGCGCTGAGGGAATTATTGAAAATCCCCCCATCGACGTACCCGCTATGTCACCTACCATTGACGGTACTATCAACGAAAACGAGGGTTGGTCTGTTTCTGCTCTTATGAACTACGACACTCTCGGTTTCTACTGGCACGTTAACCCTCTTACCATGGACGGTAACGTAAGATTTGCATGGGATAACGACAATCTCTACTACTGTGCTAAGATCGTAGACGGTCTCGAAACACACCACGAGATCACAGGAGACCTCATTCCTGCAGGTTACAACTCCTTCCTTTACTCCGAGGGCGAGGACTGGATCGACGTTGATGCTGACGATCCTACCTCTCACTACGGTTACGACGGCGATATCTTCGGTATCATTATCGACCCCCTGTCCGTAATGCTTGACGCAGGTTTCACAGGCAACGAGGACTTTACCCCCTGGTACCTCGTAGGTCTCTTTGAAGGCGACGTAGCTAAGATGTACAGACAGAAGGTCAACTCAGGCGACATCACCGATCAGGTAAAGGTTGCGGGTAAGAAGACTGCTGACGGTTGGATGCTCGAGGCAGCTATTCCGTGGGATATCATCATCAAGGACGTTGAGGATATTTCCTTTGGTGAGTGTGTGATAGATAAGGCTGATCTTCTCAAGGAAGGCGCATACATCAGACTCGGTGCTATGTACCACGACCGTTTTGACGATCCCGAAGCAGGTGAGAGATCCACTTGGGGCCGTTTTGTAACCTGTCCTACCACTCTTGCAACAGGTATGTCCGGTAACGGTTCTTCCGGTGATAACGTTCTTTCCTGCGGTATCAACCTCTATCTCCAGGCTCCCGCTGTAAAGGATGACACCACCACAGCTGCTCCCGGTCCCGACAGCTCCGACACAACTACGGCTGAGCCCGAGACCTCTTACGTTGACGTTACCGACGAAAAGGGTAACGTTGTAACAGACGAGAAGGGCAACAAGGTTACTCAGAAGGTTACTGTTAAGTCCACTACCAAGAAGGCTACCACAGGCACCTCCACAGGCGGTAATGCTGCTCAGACCTTCGATATCGGTATCGCAGTAGCTCTCGGCGCACTTGCTACCTCAGGTATCGGCTTTGTAGCTGCAAAGAAGAGAAAGTAATTTTAAACATATATTCTAAAGAAAAAAGATGCTACGGCGTCTTTTTTCTTTGAATATATAAAATCGGCTATTGATTTTTTAACAATCTTATGTTATAATAACCATATATGAATTTTAGGAGGAAATTACAATGAAAAAATTCAGCGCAATTCTTGCATGTGTTCTTGTACTTGCAATGACATTTGCAATGACAGTTTCAGCAGGACCCCACGGTATTGTTGAGAACCCCCCCATCACTGTTGCTCACGGTACCCCTACTGTTGACGGTACTATCAACGAGAACGAGGGTTGGTCTGTTTCCGCTCTTATGAACGCAGAGACGCTCGGTTATTACTGGGGTCAGAATCCCCTTACCATGGACGGTAACGTTAAGTTCGCATGGGATGACGATAACTTCTATTTCAGTGCTAACATCATTGAGGGTCTCAGTGCTGTCAGAGAGGCAGACGGCTTCGTATATGAAGAAGGCTCTAACCAGTTCAACTATTCTACCGGTGAGGATTGGATCGATGTTGATACTGCCGATCCTACATTCCACTACGGTTATGACGGCGACGTGTTCGGTCTTATGATCGACCCCCTCAACGTATTCGTTGATTATGGTTATACCGGCAACCAGGATTACACTCCCTGGTACCTCGTTGGTCTTTTTGAGGGCGACGTTGCTAAAATGTACAGACAGAGGGTCAACCAGGGCGACATTACCGATCAGGTTACTGTTGCAGGTCACAAGACCGCTGAGGGTTGGTGCTTCGAGGCAGCTCTTCCTTGGGATATGATCATCAAGGATGTTGAGGATATTTGCTTCGGTGATTTTACCATCGACAAGGCTCAGCTTCTCGCAAACGGTGCTCTTGTTAAGGCTTCCTGCCTTTATCAGGACAGATTTATTGACGAAGAAGCAGGCGAGGTTGCCACTTTCGGTCGTTACATAACAGCTCCTACTACACTTCCCGACGGTAACCCCGGTCATATGGGTTCCGGCGACCATGCTATGTCTTGCGGTATTACGCTTACTCTTTCCAAGGAGCTTAAGGGTCCTGAAGGCGACGATACCACAACCCAGCAGGGCGGTGATGATACCACAACCCAGCAGGGCGGTGACGAAACTGAGGTAGTTACCGACGAAAAGGGTAATGCAGTTACCGACGCATCCGGCAATAAGGTTACTCAGAAGGTAAACAAGACTACCACCAAGAAGGCTACCACAGGTACCTCCACAGGCGGTAACGCTGCACAGACCTTTGATATCGGTATTGCAGTTGCTCTCGGTGCACTTGCTACCTCCGGTATCGGCTTTGTAGCTATAAAGAAGAGAAGATAAGTAATTAAATATTACATACAAAAAAAGACGCTTCGGCGTCTTTTTTGTATGTAATATATTTACAATAAACTATTGATTTATAGAGGGTACAATGTTAAAATAAATATATATAATTCAAGGAGAAAAGCTATGAAAAAGATCATTACAGTTTTATTGGCATTATTGATGATTGCACTTATGTCTGTTCAGATTATGGCAGGTCCCGAGGGAATAATCGAAAATGCACCTATCGATATGCCCAAGAGCACACCTACCATTGACGGTAACATTACCGCCGCTGAGGGCTGGTCTTCTGAGGCTAAGATGGATTATGATACTCTCGGATTTTTCTGGCACGTAAATCCCCTTACATTTAAGGGTGCAGTTAAGTTCGCTTATGATGACGAATATTTCTACTATGCCGCAGATCTCACAGACGGTCTTGAGACCACCCACGAAATCACAGGTGAGGTTATTCCTGCCGGAACAAACGAGTTTATTTATTCCACAGGCACAGACGATATCGACTTAAAGGATGACGGAACAGCCTTCGGTTATAACGGTGATGTTTTCGGTATGCTTATAGATCCTATGAATACATTCATAGACAACGGCTATACAGGAAACGAGGATAATACACCTTGGTATATGATAGGTCTCTTTGAGGGTGATGTTGCCAAGATGTACCGCGAAAAGGTAAATGCAGGAGATATAACCGATCGTGTAAAGGTTGCAGGTCATAAGACTTCCTACGGTTGGTGCCTTGAGGCAGGTATTCCTTGGGATATGATAATCGAGGATATAGAGGCTATCAGCTTCGGTGACTGTGTTGTAGATAAGGAAGAGCTCCTTGCTAACAAGTCCCTTATCCGTGCAGGTGCAATGTATCACGACCGTTTCAACGATCCCGAGGCAGGAGAGGTTGCAACCTGGGGAAGCTTTGTAACGGTTCCCGCAACAATGGCTGACGGAACCCCCGGTCATATGGGCTCGGGTACAAATGCTAAGTCTCTCGGACTCACACTTTATCTTGAAAATAAGAGCACAGCTCCCGACACGACTGCACCCGATACCACAACTGCTCCCGTAACCGAGGAGACCGAGGTGGTCACCGATACCGACGGTAAGGTGGTTACTGATGAAAAGGGCAACAAGGTTACACAGAAGGTTACCGTTAAGTCCACTACCAAGAAGGCTACAACAGGAACAACTACAGGCGGTAACGCAGCTCAGACCTTTGACATAGGAATTGCCGCAGCTATCGGTGCGCTTGCTATTTCCGGAATAGGATTTATCGGAGCGAAAAAGAAGAGATGAGGAGATTAATTTGCGTTATACTTTTGCTTGCCTGTCTTGGTCTGACGGTCAATGCAAACCCAAATATGCAGGCAGATATAGGTAACATAAATATTCCTATGTCCGCACCTATGGTAGATGGAAATATAAATACCAACGAGGGTTGGTCTGAGGGTGTATACGCCTACAAGGACCTTATGGCTACCTTCGGTAATACCAACGACATACTCCAGTCCTTCTACCTCTATTATGCATATGATAAGGACGGTCTCTACTATGCCGCGGATATCCTTGACAGTAGCTTTGTGCTGTCCACAGGCGAGGATGATATCGACAATGTTCAGAATGACTTTAATATCAAAAACGAGGTAGTCTACGGCTATAACGGCGATATCTTTACGTTTACCGTTGACCCGTTAGGAAGATTTCTCAATGAGGGATATCTCTCTAATACCGACTATAATGCTTGGTATTCTGTAGGTATCTTTGAAGGCGATATCTGCCGTATGTTCCGCGGTCATAACCGTAGCGGTGATATAACAGCCGATGTAAAGGTAAGCGGTCAGGTAACTGATGCAGGCTGGCGCTTTGAGGCGTTTATCCCTTGGGATTTCATCTGTCAGGATGCTGAGGAGATGTCCTTCGGTGATATTACGGTGACTCCTGCAGAGCTTTATGCAGGCGGTGCGCAGCACCGAGCTATGGCGATATATATGGACAGATTCGTTGACCCCGAGTCGGGTGACGTTGATACCTTCCAGCGCTTTGCAACCTGTGGTCATGTGCTTGCAGACGGGCTTATGGGTTATCTCTCCTCGGGAGTATGCCTTAAGGCTTACGGTATTACGCTCACTATAGAGGGCAACGGCGAAACAACAGAGACCACAGCTGCAACCGACACTTCAACCGCTGAGACCGAAAAAAAGTCCACCGATACAAAAGGCGAAACTGTTACCACTCAAAAGGCTACGGCTAAGACTACTACCAAAAAGGCTGCTACAGGCAGTACGGTGGGAGGTAACGCCGCACAGACCTTTGATATGGGAATTGCGGTAGCTATAGGCGGAATTGTAATTGCAGTTATTGCATTTGTATTTGTAAAGAAAAAACTATAACATAGAAAAAAGGGCAGAAGCCCTTTTTTCTATGTTAATTATAATTACACTGCCATTGCATCGTCGGGAATACCGCACTTACGCATAAAGTCCATAAGTCCGTCACGAACCTCGTCACGTTCAAAGTCAGACTCTTCAAGGATATCATCGTCAAAGGCATTAAGGCGGTGATAGTAATCTATAGCTAAAATAAGATAATCGTCATTGGACAGATCAAAGTTATCGTAAATAAGATCCTCACATGTGCCAAATTCTCTTTCCTCGATAAGCGAGGTTATATGATCGTAGAGCTCGTCGGTGACGTCTCCCTTTTTCTCATAGCTTACACAGTTTGAGCCGAAAAGGATCTTTGAGGCTATCTGTACCAATGCTTCTATCTGTCTTGCAACTAAGTCATTTTCATAAAACATAATAATTTCCTCCAAAATACATAAACAGTATAAAATATAGACTTTATTTTGTCAAGAGAATGTGCTACAATATTACTGAGGTGATTAAAATGAATTTTTCAGAATTGATTAAGGACAGATACTCTGTCAGAAAATATAAGGACAAGCCCGTACCCGAGGATATCCTTGACCGTATAATCGAGGCGGGAATGTATGCTCCCACCGCCTGTAACAACCAGCCGCAGAAGATATATGTTGCAAAGTCCAAGGAGGCTATAGACAGGCTTAAAGAATGCAGTCCCTGTATATTTGACGCTCCCTTGGTTATGGTAATAGGTTATGACAAGACGAGAAGCTGGCAGAACAGCCGTATGCCGGGCTATGAATCGGGTGAGACTGATGCATCTATAGTTACCACCCATATGATGCTTGCGGCTTGGAACGAAGGCATAGGCTCCTGTTGGGTAGGAGTTTTCAATGCGGATGATGTTGCAGCTGCTTTGGGTTTACCCGAAAATATCCGTGTTACCGCACTTATGCCTATGGGCTATGCCGATATGGAGGCAGGTCCCAGACACAGTCAGTACAGAGAAAGAGAAGACATAGTAGCAGAGATCTGATGAACAATAAAGACATTTTTGAGAATATGACGGTGCCTCGTGCCGTGGCTAAGTTAGCCATACCCACGGTACTGAGTCAGCTTGTGGTACTTATATATAACCTTGCCGATGCCTTCTTTGTGGGACATACCAACGACCCCTCACAGATAGCGGCTCTGACGGTAAGCTTCCCCATATTTATGTGCCTTACCATGGTAGCAAACCTTTTCGGTATCGGTGCCAACAGCTTTATGTCCCGTTCTCTCGGTGAGAAGAAGCCCGAAAATGCCCGAAAAGCCTCAACCTTCGGCTTTTACGGTGCCTTTATAGCAGTGGGATTTTTAATACTGATACTTAATCTTTTTAACGGTTTCATCTTCCGTATGGCGGGTGCGGTGACAGAATCGACCTTTAAGCATACCTCATCCTATCTGTTCTGGACGTTCAGCTTAGGCGGCATCCCCACGGTAGGCTCTATGGTGCTTGCTCATCTTATCCGTTCAGAGGGAAATACCAAGCAGGCAAGCGTAGGCGTTGCCCTTGGCGGTATACTGAATATCGTTCTTGACTGGCTCTTTGTTTCGGGATTCGGTATGGGTATAGGTGGTGCTGGTATCGCAACCTTTATATCCAATCTTGTTTCCTTTTTATATCTTCTCACTGTGGCTTTGAGAACCAAGGACAGCGTGATAGTTCTTCATCCCTTGAAGCTAAGATTTGATAAGAACATAGTCGGCTCGGTCATCCTTGTAGGTATACCTGCCGCCGCTGTTATAATCCTCGGTACGGTAGCCAATATCCTTCTTACCAACTCCATGTCCTCCTACGGTGATATATCTATTGCCGCACAGGGAACCGTGCAGAAGATAGGTTCGGTGGGAATACAGATAACCGTAGGTCTCACACAAGGTATTATGCCGCTCTTAGGTTACTGCTACGGTGCGGGGAATCTTAAAAGATTCAAGTCGGTAAGCAACCTTTCCTTCGTTGTGCTTGCCGTCTATGCAGGCTTCTGTATAGCTCTGGCAGAGATATTTGCCGAGCCTCTGTTACATATATTTACCTCAGAGCCGTTGACGGTGGAGAAGGGAATAGCCTTTATCCGCATATGGTTCCTTTGTGTTCCCGGTATGTGTTTTACCAACCTTTTCGGAGCAATATTCCAGTCTATGGGAAGGTGGCTTCAGTCGCTTCTGCTGTCGGTAATAAGACAGCTTGTTCTGCTTATACCTTTACTTATAATACTTAAGAATTTTGGCGGCGAGACGGGGCTTATGAGCGCCCAGCCTATAGCCGATACTTTGACCCTTATAATGGGATTTATAATGTATATTACGGCAATGAAAAAAACAAAAGAAGCTTCGGAGTGATCCGAAGCTTTCTTTAGTTATTAGCCTTGAAGTTATATATAGGCTTGATACGTGAAATAATTTCAGCCGTAGGCTCGATGTGTGTCACGATATGCTCCATAGACTTGTATGCCATAGGTGACTCGTCAAGAGTAAAGGTGTTGATACAGGTGGAGTAGATACCTGACATCTGCGCCTCATACTCTGCCATAGTCAGCTTTTCAAAGGCATCGGTACGGCTCATAAGTCTGCCTGCACCGTGGGGTGCGGAAAAATTCCAGTCAGAGTTCCCCTTTCCGATACAGATAAGGCTGCCGTCACGCATATTGATGGGAATAAGGAGCCTCTCACCTGCCTTTGCGGATACAGATCCCTTGCGGAGTATCATAGCCTCAACGTCGATATAATTGTGTATCGTATGGAAGGAGGACTCCGCCTCTATTCCCGTCAACTCAAGAATTATCTCTGCCATCTTCTCTCGGTTGCGGGTAGCAAAGCGCTGACAGATGTCTATATCGTGGATATAATCCTCCATAAATCTACCGTAGAGGTAGCAGAGTCCGTGGGGCAGGGTAGGCTCCTTATCTTTCCACTCCTTTGCCATAGCCTTCAGGACATCCTTAATTTCAGAGCGTCTGCCCTCAGCCTTATAGGTACGGATTATCTCCTCGCGGCGGTCAAAGTACTCCTCCTTGCCCATATTAAGATCAACGGCAATAGACTGATAGTACTCTGCCACCTGTGTGCCGAGGTTACGGCTGCCGGAATGGATAACGAGGTACTTGTTTCCGTCATCATCCGTATCTATCTCTATAAAATGATTTCCGCCGCCAAGCGTACCTATACTTCTCTCAAGTCTCTTGGAATCCTTAAGTGCACGGAAGCAACGAAGCTCCTCAAGGTCAAAGCGCTCCTTTCTGCCCTCCCATACCGCCTTGCCGCAGGGAATAGTATGAACGGCGGTATCAAATTTTTCAAGGTCAATATCGATCTTTCCAAGCTCTACGGTATACATACCGCAGCCTATATCAACACCCACCATATTAGGAACCACCTTATCGGTGAGAGTCGTCGTCGTACCTATGGTACAGCCCACCCCTGCGTGAACGTCGGGCATTATTCTTATCTTATTATCGGCAAACGCCTCTATATCGCAGACGGTCTTTATCTGCTCATATGCCGAGCCCTCCACGTTGTCTGTAAAGCAGAGGGCGGTATTAAAATTTCCTTTTATTTCTATCATTATTTTTTCCTTTCATATTGTTAAGTACCGCCCCTCAGGATACCTGTAAGCTGAGACAGTACGTCGGTGTTACCGTTGAGATTGATATTACCGACATTTTCACAGATACGTTCTACGTATTCGAGCTCTTTAAGCTTATATAAGGTACTGTTTTCATCCATAAGCTTAGCCGTATTCAAAAGAGATCTTGTGGATGCTACCTCCTCGCGGCGGGTGATAACATTTGCCTGAGCGCGTTTTTCTGCGATAAGCACAGTATTCATTATCGCTCTGATCTCGCCGGGAAGAATTATATCTTTAACGTCGGCATTTGCAATATCAACGAACAATTCACTTTCCTTAGCTTTTAATTTATTAAAAACAAATTCGGACATTTCGTCTTTGTTTTCGAGGATATCGTCCAGCTTGTGCCTGCCTACATATTCACGTAACGCGAGCTGTGCCGTTATATGCAGTTGCTCGGTAAAATCGTCAATTTCGGTAAATATTTTTATGTAATCGGTTACTCGGTAGTTACAGATCATATTGATACGAAGTGAAACTTTGTCCAGTGTAAGAATTTCCTGTCCCGTAATATCCATTTGAGTAAGTCTTGTGTCAATGTG
>JAFQHD010000111.1 GCA_017398145.1 Clostridia bacterium | reverse complement strand
TGTACAGAGCGGTAACGTAGTAACTATCGGTAACATAGACGACCTCTATGTTCTCAGATATGCACCCGGTGAATACAGCACCGCAGCACAGATCAAGGCGGCTGAAGGCTCAAAGGCGGTTAAGGCATCAGCTGCTGTTGACGGTGTTATCACCATCAAGGGTCTTAAGAGCGGCACTTATACCTTCTGTGTACAGTATAATGATGAATCTTTTAACTATTACGTTATTACTGTGGAATAATAGGCAAATAAATACAACACAAAAAAAGCAACCTTCAGGTTGCTTTTTTTGTGTTGTATTTCCGGATTTCATTTTGTGCTTAGAGTAACGTCATAATGCTTGTACAGAGTTTCGACCTCTGTAGTGGTTTTTGCAAACACCTCGTTCAGCGACTTGTTGTCAAGCTCAAGCTTGCTTAAGCCTCTGTAGCAATGATAGATGCTTATGAAATCTTGTGCATCATATTCCTTCATTATCTCACAGTATACCTTAAGTGTCTCTGCATCCTTGTACCCTCCAAGCCTTTCAAGAGAGTCTATGGCATTCAGATACTCGCCGTTTTTGATATCGGCGGTAGCAGAGCTGTATACGGCGTAATCCCGTATAAGACTTGCAGAGAATATAAGTGTAAGTATGATGATCGAGTATATTATAAATTTTTCTATGGGTAAAACCTTCATATGTTAACCCCTCCTTTGTTTTCTGTGTCTATATTATAAAAGAGGTGGTGTCCTATAAATTGTACTTGAAATCAGAAAAAGAATATGCTATTATATATCAGGGTGATAAAATATGGCAAAAAGTGAAAATCAAAAATTAAAGCTTCTTTATATCGTGGATATTCTTGAAAAGGAGAGCGACGAGGAGCATCCTATGGCGATGCAGACCTTGATAGACAGGCTTGCCGAATTTGATATCAAGGCTGAGAGAAAGTCGGTATATAACGATATAGACTGTCTCTGTACCTTCGGATACGATATCATACATATCGCAGGCAAGAACGGCGGATATTATATGGGTAGCCGAAGATTTTCCCTGCCCGAGCTTAAGCTTCTTGTTGATGCGGTGCAGTCCTCTAAATTTATAACCGTCAAGAAGTCAAGGGAGCTTATCTCCAAGCTGTCGGATATGGTGAGCAGATACGATGCGGGACATCTTAACAGACAGGTGGATGTGTTCAACCGCGTCAAGACCATGAACGAGAGCATATATTATAACGTGGACTATCTCCACCGCGCCATGAATAATAATCACGAGATAACCTTTAAATATTTTGACCTCAACTATAAAAAGGAAAAGGTACTTCGTCACGAGGGCAGGATATACCGTGTTTCACCCTGGTCGCTTTGCTGGGATGATGAAAACTATTATCTCATCTCATATGATGATGAGATGTCACAGATAAGACATTTCCGCGTAGATAAGATGACCGATATCCGTGAATCCAAGGAAATGCGAAAGGGAAAGGATGTTTTCTCAGAGTTTGACCGTGCTGACTATTCAAAGCAGGTGTTCGGTATGTTCAGCGGCAAGTCAGAGCCTGTGGTGCTTCGTTGCCGTAAGAGTCTTGCTCACATTCTCTTTGACCGCTTCGGCAGCAATCTTTCTGTGCGCTCTGTGGACGGTGAATACTTTGAGGTAACGGTTAAGATCGTTGCCAGCCGACCCTTTTTCTCTTGGGTGTTCCAGTTCGGCGGGGATATAAATATAGTTTCTCCGCAAGCGGTTATCAATGAATATAAGGAATTACTTGTCAATGTTAATAATATGATAATATAACATAGCTTATATTGATTTTCCCGTTTGTATGGAGTATCATATCTAACAGCAAGGTAAGAGAGGTCATTTATGAGAAGAACGAAGATAGTATGTACATTAGGCCCTGCATCAGCTAATGAGGGAGTAATAGAGCAGATGCTGAAGGCAGGCATGAATATTGCCAGACTTAATTTTTCCCACGGGACCCATGAGGGACACCGTGAGTATATAGAGATGTTCCGCCGCGTTCGTGACAGGCTTGAGCTTCCTGCAGGCATTATGCTGGATACCAAGGGACCGGAGATACGTTTAGGTAATTTTGAAAACGGAAGAACCTTCCTTTCGGACGGAGCAGAGTTTACTCTCAGCGTTTGCGAGTGTGTGGGTAATTCGGACAGAGCAGAGATATCCTATAAGGGGCTTCCCGCTGAGGTGAAGGCGGGAGACAGAATGGTTATGGACGACGGAAGGATATCCCTTGAGGTTAGATCTGTAACCGACACGGAGATAGTATGCCGTGTTATCCACGGCGGCGAGATATCCGACCGTAAAAGCGTTAATCTTCCCGGCGTGGTTTTGAATATGCCTTATATGAACGAAAAGGACAAGTCCGATGTTCTGTTCGGTATAGAGATGGATGTGGATTTTATAGCTGCATCCTTCGTGAGATCCAAGGATGATGTTATAGTCCTGCGAAAGTTCCTCGACTATAACGGCGGCCACGATATTAAGATCATCTCAAAAATAGAGAATATGCAGGGTATCGAGAACTTCGATGAGATACTTAAGGTCTCGGACGGAATTATGATAGCCAGAGGAGATATGGGTGTCGAGGTTCCCTTTGAAAAGCTTCCGGGCTTGCAGAAGCGTTTTATCCGCCGTTGCTACAAGGCAGGTAAGATGGTTATCACTGCGACACAGATGTTAGAGTCTATGATCTCAAATCCCGCACCCACCAGAGCCGAGATAACCGATGTAGCAAACGCTGTTTTCGATGGAACATCTGCCGTGATGCTCTCTGGCGAGAGTGCTATGGGCAAGTATCCTGTCAAGGCAGTAGAGACCATGGCTATGATAGCCCGTCAGGCAGAGAAGGATGCCTTTGATATGAATATGTACAACGACAGAAATTTTGATATGGATTACAGGGATACGGCTAACGCCATATGCGATGCGGCTTGTACCACCGCCCGCGATATCAATGCTAAGGCGATAATTGCCGTTACCATGCACGGACATACAGCCCGCCGTATGAGTAAATTCAGACCCATATATCCTATCGTTGCGGCAACCCCCAAGGAAAAGACCTATCATCAGTTGGCATTGAGCTGGGGTGTTTATCCGGTTATGGCGCGCATGATAAGCGACTCTGATGAGATCGTTATTCACGCAGCCGACTGTGCAAAGCAGCTTGATCTGGTTCAAAACGGGGATCAGGTGGTCATCACTGCAGGTCTGCCCCTTAAATCCGGTGCCTCTACAAACGTAGTTCGCATACACACTGTCGGTGATTTTCATATTGATAACGAGTAAGTGAATATAAGCAAAAAATCATCCGCAAAAGCGGATGATTTTTTGCTTATATTTGAAAATTAATTAGTCCTGAGCGTTCTTCTTTGCCTCGTCGATTATCTTCTGTGCAACGGCTGCGGGAACCTCTTCGTATCTTACGAAGTTGAAGGCAAATCTGCCCTTACCCTGAGAGAGAGCACGGAGCGCGATGGTGTAGTCAACCATCTCTGCTGCGGGAACCTCTGCTTCAAGAACCTGATAGCCCTTCTTGTCAGGAGAAGCTTCCATACCCATTACACGACCGCGACGCTTGTTAACGTCACCGATAACGTCACCCAGCTGATTGTCGGGGATAATAACCTCAAGAGCACCTACAGGCTCGAGGAGAACGGGGTTAGCCTTGGGAAGACCTTCCTTGTATGCAAGGGAAGCTGCCAGCTTGAACGCCATTTCGGAGGAGTCAACGTCATGGTATGAGCCGTCGTAGAGGTTAGCGGCAAGGTTAACTACGGGATAGCCTGCAAGAACACCCTTCTGCATTGCCTCAAGAAGTCCCTTTTCAACTGCGGGGAAGTAACCCTTGGGAACTGCACCGCCGACTACGCTTTCGGTGAATGTAAGACCGTCAGCTTCACCGGGAGCAAACTCGATCTTAACGTGACCGTACTGACCGTGACCGCCGGACTGCTTTTTATGCTTACCCTCTACCTGAACCTTCTTTTTGATGGTCTCACGGTAAGCGATCTTGGGAGCACTGAGCTCGACCTCAACGTTGTATCTACTCTTAAGCTTGGAGGTA
>JAFQHD010000110.1 GCA_017398145.1 Clostridia bacterium | reverse complement strand
TGCAACCGCTATAACCTCATCACGGGTAGCACCGGGCTTAGCATAAGCAATATTCTGATATACGGTACCAGAGAACAAAAATGTCTCCTGAAGAACTACACCTATCTGTGAACGAAGCGACTCCTGTGATATATCTCTGATGTCAACACCATCAACGGTAATAGCTCCGTCCTCTACGTCATACATACGCATAATGAGATTGATAAGGGTTGATTTACCTACACCCGAAGCACCTACCAGACCTATAAATTCGCCCGGCTTGATATGAATATTTATCTTATGCAGAACCTCATTTCCGCTGTCATAGCCGAAGGAAACATCCTTGATATCTATCTCACCCTTGATATCGATATCAACAGCCTTCTCGGCATCGGCAACATCGACCTCCTCGTCCATTATCTCAAAGACCTTGGCAGAGGATGTGGAAAACTCCATCCAGCGGCGGGGTATCTGTGCTATCATACGAAGGGGTCCGTATATCATAGCGGTATATGAGGAAAACTGTGACATCTCACCAAGGGTCATAGTACCTCCGAGGATACGGTTGCCTACATAGAAGAGTATGATAAACTCACCTAATCCGATAAAGAAACGAAGCACAGGCATGATAAAACTCCAACGTATATCCGTTATCTCCTGCATACGCTTCTCCTCGGCTGTTCCACCTTGAAAACGCATAGACTCCTTATGCTCCATACCGAATGACTTTACAACTCTGATGCCCGAAAAGATATCGTGAAGTATGGAGTTTGTCTTTGAACCTGCAAGCCACCTCTTATGGAAAAGTCCTCTCATGGAGTTCCAGAAGAATCTGAAGGACATAACCACAAAGGGTGTGGGAAGCAGTATCATCAAAAACAGCATGGGGTCGTAGATGAACATAAATACCGCAACCGCAATAAACACAGCTAACTGTTCAAGAATATTGGGCAGATAGTTTATGACAAAGTTCTGCAGTATATGTGTGTCCCAGCCAACGCGGCGCATAAGGTCGCCTGTGTTGCGCTTGGAGATATTTCCCACGGACAGTCTCTCTATCTTATCGAACAGCTCGTTACGGAGCTTGACTATCATCTTGTTGCTTGCGGCAATAAGCACATGATATCTGATAACAGATATAGTTCTTATAAATATTTCAAGCCCAAGTATAGAGAGTATAATGACGGCATAGGCCATCATATCGGCGTTTGCAGGGTCGGCACTCTTGATATAGTTATCAACCGCAATACGGTTAAGATAAGGAATAACAAGGCATAGACCGCTGACACCAAAGAACAGCACTATCGCTACAAACATATACAGCTTGTACTGAGAAAACAGCTTGAACGTCCTTACAAGCAGCTTTTTCTTATCCTGGCAGTGCAAGCATACTTGGGAGCCGTCACGGTAGGGTCTGCCGCATTTGGGACAAACGTCGCCTTTATCATTGAAGGGAGGCATCACGCCATCCTCAAGATAATGGTTAAGTCGGCGTACCTGCTTTATCTGTCCCTTTGAGTATTTGATATCACTTCTGCATATAAGGTGGACCGCATCATCATTATCCCTGTAGGACACAAATATACAGCCGACACCGTTATCGGTCAGAAATTCCTTGATATCAGACCTGTTGACCTTTTTGATCTCATTCCCGTCAACAGTTACCCTCAGTTCATCTCCGTCAAATTCAACCGAGCCGTTGACACGCTTATCAGGTATCTTCGGGTCAAGATTGAAAGGAAATTTACATAACAATTCTTTATTTGACATATTTACACTCAGATATAAAGCTCGATCTTCTTGTGGCTCTTCTTGTCAAGCCCGATTATAGATTCAATAACGAAACGGTTACCGTCAACGTCAAGAAGTATGGCCTTGTCGTCACCTATGCGGATGATATTGCGGAAGGTGTCCTGCATAGTGAAGCTGACCTTTCTTTCTTCTTCGGTGATAACCGTCCAGTAGGAAAAGCCGTATCTCTCCTTAAGAGAAAGAATGGTCTTCACTCTTGGCTCATAATATTTTCGCTTAAGCTCTGTGCGAAGCAGCTCCTCAGTCTCGCTGTCATAGTCTGCAATATCGTATATGATACCTATCTCCTTGTTGTCGGGATCAATTACCGATATATATTCCCAGGGCTTGTCAAAGGGGAATGTGCGGTGCAGGAAGACCCTGTCGTAGCTATCCTCACCCTTCTTTACGGTAAGAAAGCCGTTCTTCATACCGAACTCTGAATTTGATTTATCAAGGCGGACTATAGAAGCCGCGCCTTCCTTAATAATTTTGTTTGCCATAATTTACTCCGTAATTCCTGCGTTCTTCAATGCCTCAAGCTGGAGGGTATAGAGCTTATTGTATACACCATCGGGAAGCTCAAGAAGCTCCTTGTGGGTTCCCTGCTCCGCAACCTTACCGTTCTCGATAACGATAAGCTTATGAGCATCGCGAAGGGTAGACAGACGGTGAGCTATCATAATGGTGGTCTTACCCTTTGTAAGAGTGGAAAGCGCAGTCTGTATCATTTTTTCGGTCTTGGTGTCCATTGCGGCGGTTGCCTCGTCGAGGATAAGTATCTTGGGATCGCGAAGTATCGCTCTCGCAATAGAAACTCTCTGTCTCTCGCCGCCCGAAAGATCCTTATATCCGAATCCGATCATGGTATTATATCCGTCGGGAAGCTTGATGATAAAATCATGCGCACCCGCACACTTGGCGGCGTATATTACATCTTCATATGTAGCCTCAGGCTTTGCATATCTGATGTTGTCGAGAATAGAACCTATAAAGAGATAGGTCTCCTGAGATACGATGGCAATATTCTCATACAGAGACTTAAATGACAGATCCTTTACGTTGATGCCGTCGATATAAACACCGCCTTCATCCGTATCGTAAAGTCTCATAATGAGGTTAGCTATCGTACTTTTACCTGCACCCGTATGACCCACGATACCGAGGATATGCTCAGCTTCGATATCAAAGGTGACGTCGTCTATGACCTTCTTGGTCTTGGAATAACCGAAATCTACACCTCTGAATTCTACTCTGCCCTTGATATCGTCAAGAGTAACGGCATCGGGCTTTTCGGTGATATCGGGCTCAGTATCGTATATCTCAAAAAGTCTCTGAAGCGAGTTTGACGTACTTGCAGTCCAGTCGATCATATGCGAAAAGAAATACATAGGGCTGTATATCATATTAACGTACGCGGTAAATGTAATAAGCTGACCGTAGGTCATCTTACCCTTCATGACCATATAACCGCCAAGACCCAACGCTATAACATTTCCTACATAGAGGATAACACCGATATAGGGGTAAACGTAGTTGTTGAAGAGAGCAAGCTTACGGTTATTCTGAGCAGCAATACGGTTGCTCTTATAGAATCGCTGACTTTCCTCGTTTTCCTTTGCGAATGCCTTTACCACGCGGATACCGCCCAATACATCGGAAAGCTGAGAATTCATCCTTCTCACACCCGAATAATGACGGGAATGGAGCTTACGGGAAACAGCGTAGGTGCGGCGAAGAGCGATATAGAATATCGGTATCGTAATAAGCGAAAGAGCCGCCAAAAGCGGATTCATAATAAACAGGATAACGCAGAGAACGATGACCTGAACGATATTTATAAGAAAATAAGGAATACCGTCACAGAAGAAGCCGTAAATGGTATTGGAATCATCGTTTACCTGTGTCATAAGACCGCCCGTCTGTCTACCGTTAAAGAAGCTCATAGACAAGCGCTCTATTGCACCGAAAATGGTATTCTTAAGATCAAAGACGACCTTTGCGGCGATCTTTGTGGATATGTAACCGTTTATCATATCCGAGAACACAGAGAACACCTTTGTGAAAATGATTATTCCTAAGGCTAAGAATATCTCGCCGTAGAGGTTACTGTTTTCATCAAGTATTTTATCGTAGAAGAAGCCGTTTGAAAAATAAGGTATAAGTATGCTAGTACCCGTCAGAAATACAAGAGAAACAAAGAGAATGACCATCTCTATCTTATACTTAAGCAGGAATACGCCGAATCGGGAAAAGAGCTTTCCCTTCTCCATACACCTGGGACAGACCTTGCGGTTTCGGTCGGGATAACGCATACCGCACTTGGGACAGGAGTTCTCCTTGGGATCATCCTCCTTGTCTATTTCAAAATCGGGTGTCGTTATATCACCCTTTTTTATCTTACCGAAGTATTTTACAAAGAGGTTACAGTTTCCCTTGCAGAAATTTGTCATTGCAGAGAGGAAGATATATTCACCCTCAGTTGTCTTTGCAGTAAGCCTTGCAGTAGACAAAAGCTCCTCGACTTTAAGGGATTCTATATTTTCTATATCATAGCTGACAAAGGTGCTCTCCTTCCAGAAGGAGTCAAGACCCTTGCCCTTTTCCTTACCCTCAAGGACAACAGAACCGCTTGTAACATAGAGCCTATCCTTTGTAAGGGCAACGTATGTATCACAGTATACGTGCTCATTATCCATATCGCAATATGCCATAAGGTATATATCCTCAATACCCTTATGGGAAAAAACGTCTGAAATATAGGGAGGTATCTTATCAAAGGTTACCATTTTATCCTCCTTTCTATGTCCTTATAATCGGGACAGTACTTTCTTACAATATCATAAAACCGAGCCGAGTGATTATGCTCCTTTATATGAGCAAGCTCATGGATAACGACGTAATCGATTATAGGCTCGGGATACATCATTACACGGTATGAAAAGCAGATTCCGTTTTCAGATGAACAGCTTCCCAGTCTTTTCTTTGCTGAGGTTATCTTTATCCCTTTTGGCTCAACTCCCATAAGAGCGGAAAAATAAGCGACCTTACCCGGCAAAACATCCCTTGCTCTGCGTTTAAGGTCAGCGATCTCATATTCGTCGGGCTCAGGGGGTCTGTTTGCAAGCCTTTTTTCTCTCAAGGCAATATGCTTTTCTATCCAGCCGCGGTGATGGTCTAAAAATTTATCAATATCCTTTTGCTTCATACTTAGAGGTGCACGTACTATCACCTCAAGCTCGGAAGAAATCTCCACCGAAACAGTTCTTCTTTTTGAACGTATGATCTTACACATAGCCTTATTATACACCAATATATGGCATATTTCAATACTTGATTTTTTAACTTTTTGTGATAAAATATATATGCAAAAAGGACCTTGTACAAGGTCCCTTATTTGTTATAGCATTTTGTAAGGAATTTATCGTTATTAACGATAAATCTCTCGTGGGTACACTCACCCACAAGCTCTCTTTCATCATATGCCTTGATATCAAAAACGAGTCTTCTGCGATCTATCTCGATAAGAGAGCATTCACATCTTACCGTCATTCCAACGGGAGTTGCGGCAATATGCTTCAGCTCAACCCTTGTTCCGACAGTTGACTGACCTTCCTCTATATGAGGCAGAACACACTCAGCCGCACACAGCTCCATAAGTGTCAGCAGTGCAGGTGTCGAGAAAACTCTCAGACTTCCGCTTCCAACCGCCGCTGCGGTATTGTTTTCGTCACATATAACTTCCTTTGTATTCTTTAATCCGATAGCTAACATAATTGCCTCCAAAGTTTTGTTTATTCATTATAACATAAGAATTTCCTTTTTACAAGTAATATTGACGACAGAATAAAAAAATGATATACTTAAATCATGAAATACATTTATTTAAAAGAAACCGAATCAACAAATAAATATGCAAAAAAACTCGCCAAGGATGGAGCTTCTGAGTTTACCGTTGTAATAGCCGATAAACAGACAGGCGGCTACGGACGAATGGGAAGAAGCTTTCATTCTCCCGATACAAGCGGTCTCTACATGAGCATAATTTTAAGACCGAGAATTTCTCCCGAAGAGACTCTGTATATAACAACTGCCGCGGCAGCCGCAGTATCCCAAGCTATCGAGGAGATAAGCGGTAAAGAGACAGGCATCAAGTGGGTAAACGATATATTCATCGACGGCAAAAAGGTATGTGGGATCCTAACGGAATCGGGATATAGCGGAAATACGCTTGACTATGCCATACTCGGCATTGGTGTCAATATATATACACCGACAGAGGGCTTTCCCGATGATATCAGAGATATCGCAGGAGGTATATTTGATAGACCCGTAGATGTAAGAGATATCCTTGCAAAGCGAATAACAGAAAGATTTTCTGATTATTACAAGGAGCTTGAAGCTAAAAATTTCCTATCTTATTACAGAAAAAAGAATATCGTAACAGGTAAGAAGATCATGATTATAAAAGGGGAAAATTCCTATAACGCAAAAGCTCTTTCAATAGACGATGAATTCCGACTTATAGTTGAGGATGAAAACAAAAGGATTACCGCCCTTGACAGCGGTGAAATATCTATAAGGATGTGATAAAATGAAAAAAATACTTTCGGTATTAATTACTTTTATACTCGTGCTGAGCTTCAGCTCCTGTGTATCAAAGGAGGTAACTACTCCCGAGAACTTTTCTGATTTCACGGTATATGATTACAACAACAACAAGGTCTCTCTGTCTGATAAATTAAGCGAGGGCAAGCCTGTAGTATTCAACTACTGGACCACCTGGTGTCCCTACTGTCTTGAGGAGATGCCCGACTTCGAGGAGGTATACAAGGAATACGGTGACAAAGTAAGCTTTATGATGATAGACGTCAACGGCGGCGGTAACGACACCATCCCCGAAGCAAAGGAGTATATTGAAGAGATGGGATACAGCTTCCCTGTTTACTTCGATACCGATTTGTCAGCCACATACGCTTACGGTGTCGGCTCCTTTCCCACCACAGGTGTTATCGATGCAGAGGGTAACCTCTATTACTGCCAGGCGGGAATGCTTACCAAGGACAGGCTTATTACAATGATAGATGATATACTGAAATGAGGATGCTTACGCATCCTCATTATTATTCTGTTCTCAAAGCCACAACAGGATCCTTCTTCGCTGCACTTCTTGAGGGAATAATACCGGATATAAGTGTGAGAAGCACGCTTATAACAACGAGTATTATCGCCGCAGGCAGAGGCAGGAAGGCTTTAAGATTGGGTATATCGGTCAGCGCATAAAGAATTGCATTGATCGGTATGCAAAGCAGAGCTGTGATAACAACACCGAAGAGTCCCGAGGTAAATCCAACGATCATAGTCTCGGCATTGAACATACGGGATACATTCTTCTTTGAAGCACCGATGGCTCGAAGGATACCGATCTCCTTTGTTCTTTCTTGAACTGATATAAGTGTAATAACACCTATCATAATAGAAGAAACGATAAGGGATATTGCAACAAAGGCAATAAGCACGTATGTGATCGCATCAATTATAAGTGTCACCGAGTTCATCATGATGCCGATATAGTCGGTATATTTGATCTCATGTACCTCATCAACAGACTCATTATAATCCTTGATAGCCGCAGTTATAATATCCTTGTTCTCAAATGAGGAAGCAAAGATATTGATAGCAGAGGGTCGCTCAAGGTCAAGATAGCCGAGCTTTACGAGATTATCCTCGTAGGTAGAATCAGAGAAGGTCATTATCTCATCATAGTATCTTCCGTACTGCTCGTCGGTAAACGTCTCAAGATCGCTTGCAAGCCCCATAAGAAGCTGCTCGGGAGGCATTTGAGCCATCTGCTCGGCAACACCCATAGCAAACTGGATCTTTATCTGCTCTGCCATAAGCTTGGCGAACATCTCGTCAAGCTCTTCGTCGGTCATGGACGCAAGATAATCGGTTATCTCTTCCTTTGAAACGCTCATCTGAGAGCCCATTCCTTCTATAAGCTGAGCCTCTATATCCTCACGGCTCATAGCGGTAAGGGTATTATCTATCTGTGTCTGTACGTAATCGGGCTCGGGAATAGACTTGATCGCAATATAGGTCTTTGCCTTCTCAGCGGGGTCAAGAGTGTCTATATAAGCACGGAGGTCTTCTTTCTTTTCAGAATCCGCCATCTCACCCTTTTCAGGCTTGAAGGGCAAGCCTGTAAGGACGTCGGTATCGGCTGCCTCAAGCTGAGCCTCAATAACAGGCGAATCCTTTGCCTGCGTTATAACGTACTCGGTAAGAGCTTCGGTATAACCGATAGAGCCTGACAGCATAGGAGCGGAACAATCCTCAGAGGGTCTGATAATACCCGACACCTTAAGCTTAAGACCGCTGTCATAGAGGTAGTGCAACCCTGCATCCGTGTCGCGCAGGTCCGTATATCCCCCCGTTACCTCATCGTAAACATAACAGGAGGAATTAAGGATGGTTCTGTATTCGCGCTCACATATCTCCTCATAGCTCCAGCTCTGGGAGATATTTTCTATATGCTCACCCTTCATGGTAGCATCTATCATCTTGTCGATTCGCTCCTGAGGAATAAGACCGAGAGCATAAAGCGTTACGTCATCGAGCTCGTGGTTTTCATCAAGAACTATAACGATCTCGTTATAATCGTTTGGCCATGCACCGTATACAAGGTCATACTGTTTTTCAAGAATATCGTTTACGGGTGAACCGTCCTTACCGGAAAGAAGCTCCTGCCAAAGCTTAGGAGAGCTCATAGTCATGGATGCCATAGGGTTGTTACCCATCATAGACTCCATAGCAGAAACATCCATTCCGATATACTCGCTCATAATCTTCGCCATAAACTCGTCGGTATCGGCGTGAACGATATCACCCTCTATATTTTTGGTATATATAAGCATTTCAAGGTCGTAGGAATACTGGATTCCGTTTACCGCCTCTGAAAGCTCGCTTCCCTCTTTATCAATTTCGGAGAGAAGATGGGCATTGAAGCTCTTGAGATCGTTTTCGGTCTCCTCCATATTATTCATAGCGTTTACTATATCAACGATAGCCTCTTTCTTATAGACCTTGTCCTTTTCGTGGCTTGAGGCTTCGGCGGAAACATTCATAAACGTCTCCATAATGGTGCCTAGCTCCATGGTGCTTGCCTCAAGGGTCAGAGGATAAGAGGACAGGGTCTCTTCCTGTATTGAATCGATATACGCAGAAGTACCCTGAGAAACCGACAGTATAAGCGCAATACCTATGATACCTATGGAACCGGCAAAGGAAGTAAGTACCGTTCTGCCCTTCTTGGTAAAGAGATTCTTTAATGAGAGCATAAAGGAGGTAGCGAAGGACATAGAGGGCATCTTTTCCTTACCCGGCTTTTCATTTCTTACCAGTGAAGCCTTTTCCTCATCGCTTAAGGGCTTGGAATCGGAGATTATTTTACCGTCGAGCATACGTATAATACGGGTAGAATAGTTCTCTGCTATCTCGGGATTATGGGTGACCATAATAATAAGACGCTCGTTTGATATCTCCTTTAGGATATCCATTACCTGCTTACTGGTCTCTGTATCAAGAGCACCCGTGGGCTCGTCGGCAAGGATGATATCGGGATCGTTTACCAAAGCTCGTGCAATCGCAACTCTCTGCATCTGACCGCCTGACATCTGGTTAGGTCTCTTCTTTAACTGATCGCCTAAGCCCACCTTACAGAGAGCCTCTTTAGCTCTTCTTCTGCGCTCGGCTTTAGAAACGCCCGACAGAGTAAGAGCAAGCTCTACATTTGAAAGAACGCTCTGATGCGGAATAAGATTATAGCTCTGGAAAACAAAGCCTATCTTATGGTTACGATAGCTGTCCCAGTTGCGGTCGCGGTAATCCTTGGTAGAAACACCGTCTATCACAAGATCGCCCTCGGTGTACTGGTCGAGACCGCCTATGATATTAAGAAGTGTGGTCTTACCGCAGCCGGAAGGACCCAGAATGGAAACAAAATCGTTACGTCTGAACTCAAGGTCTATACCTTTAAGTGCTGCAACGGTCTCGTCACCCGAAATATAATTTTTTACTATACCTTTTAATTCAAGCATTTATCTTGCCTTTCTCAATTATTTTGCAAAGCTATTTTACTATACATATTACATTCAATCAATATCAATAACAAAAAATTCCATATAAAATTATATTTTGTACACAAAGTTTAACGTACTGTTGATATTCGGTTTAAGAACACTTTAAATTGAGCCACAGCATCTATACAGAATTTATCAACAAGCTCGGGAGGAAAATCGGGAGAGGGAGTAGTTTCCGCAGAACGATCGCGGTCACGGTTGAAAATAAGATAGCTTTTTATCTTCTCTGCAGGAAAAATTTCAAGAGAAGCATATTTACTCTCATTCGCTTCACACATCTCTACCCAGATATCCTTTGACCAATCTGCATTTTTATATATATGAGTACCAATGAGCCTTATCTGCCAACGATAATCGCGAAACCAGCACTCACCCTTATAATTTTTTCTGTGTTCAGCCATAGGACCTCTGTCCCAAAGCATATCGACGTATAAATGTAAAAGTACACCAAGCTCATACGGATCATTTAAATCAAGAGTACGGGCAAACTCGGTCAATCTTGCTTCCCTTTCCTCACCCTTGTATATTCTGAAATGGCTCTTATCCTTTATCTCACGGATGTCCATGCAGTCGGGAGCTTCGTTTCCGATATAAAACGCAATATCCGCCTTTGGGTCATACAATTTAGCGCACACAAGGTGCATCATAGCGCAGGGCATTTTTAATTAAATCTCCTATTTATAGAATATCTCCATATCCTCGCCATCCCGCCAGGGACCAAACGCCTCGTTTACGGGATCAAGGAATATGGGCATATATTTGTCAAAGTTTTCTGCCTGAGGCATTGCAGCTATCTCCTCGGGCATAGCCCAGAAAACTCTTCCCTCCTCGGTAGCATCGATAAGCTCTCCCGAATAATCGTAAGTTCTATAGCAGAAAACTATGTATCTGTCATATGTATCCTTGTTGCACCAATGTATAACACCGCAGGACTCAAGATTACGGATATCAAGTCCCGTTTCTTCCTTTATCTCGCGCACGGCAGAATCAACAAAGCTCTCGCCCGGCTCAACGTGTCCTCCGGGAAAGGTCACTCCCTTCCAATACTTGATCCGTTCCTGTACAAGGATCTTGCCCGTATCTCTATCGCTGACCATAACCATATTGGTCAATTCAAATTTAGGCATAATTACCTCCCAAATATATTACTATATATAATATCACCAAAATATCAAAATTTCAAGATATCTGTTGACATATAATACTATGCGTTGTATAATATGTTACGAAAGGGGGTATCAATATGGATATTCAGCTTAAAAGAGGATTTATTGAAATATGTGTATTAAGCCTGCTCTCCAAGGGGGATTCCTACGGATATGCGCTTATACGGGACGTATCAAGCTGTGTTGAGATATCCGAATCAACGCTCTACCCTATTCTCAAGCGGCTTGAAGGAGCAAATCTGCTGACCGTATACACCGAGGAATATAACGGCAGACTGAGAAAATATTACACGATTACCGACGGAGGACGAAAGCATCTCCGTGAATTTCCCGCAGAGTGGCGGGAGATGACCAAAATTTACAGCTTTATCAAGGAAAACTCCGAGGAGGTACGAAATGGATAAGAAAGCATTTTTGGATGAATTGAGAAACAGGCTATCCTTTCTCCCAAAGGATGAGCTTGAAAGGACTATAGCGTATTACAACGAAATGATCTCCGACCGTATTGACACGGGAATGAGTGAGGAGGAGGCAGTTAAGGCTGTAGGAAGCATCGACGAGATAGTGGAGTCTGTAAAAGCAGAGGGTAACTATCAAGGCGTCAAAGAAACAGATAAACAATACAGAACCTTTACCAATATAATGCTCATTATCGGAACCATTGCTTTATATTTTGCCTTGGTATGGGATATAATTCTCTCGGTAGGATTTGCCGTATCGACTGTAATATGTCTGATAGGAGCAGTTGCAACAGCAATTACTTTAGGCGCCCCTGCTTTTTTGATATTTATGGGTATGGCTCTTATACTGACAGCATGTTTCCTTATCACCATACCCATCGCTTCGTATATAAGATTCGGTATAAGACGATCAAAAGAAGCTATAAGGAGGTAGTATAATGAAAAAATTTACAGGTTTATGGATAGCCGCTGTAATCATCCTTTGCATCGGTATATCACTTACCGTCGCAGGTACAGCAAGCGGCGCAACACGAATAATCAAAAATTCCGGCGGATTTTTCGAAAGAATCGGTAACTTTATGGAAAGTAATATACTTGAACATAACCAATCTTCAGAGATTATTGATATAAGCGATAATACGGCCGAAATTAAGGTTATAAATATTAATCTCGAGGGTTACGCAGTAGCGTTAAAACCAACCAACAAAAACGATATGAGCATAAGGTATAAATATGCGACCGACAACGATCATCCCAATGTAAACATAAATACCGAAAACAGGATAATGACAATAGCGGGTGTAAATAACGATTATGCTTTAAAAAATCAAGTTGTTGAAATATTTATACCTAAAAAGACATCACCCGAGATCATTATTGAATCCGTAAACAGCGCAATATCGGTAGAGGAACTCTCGCTTGATTCCCTTACCTGCAGCAGTAATAATGCCGCAATATCAGTTGAGGAAGTTCATTGCAGCAAGACCGTTTCTCTTACTACCTCAAACTCACTGATAAGCATAGATGAGATAAACGCTGACGCTATAACCATCAAGACCGATACAGGTATAATCAACTTTGATTCGCTGAACTTTAACAACCTTGATATAACAAACATAACGGGTGCGATAAACGGCGAGCTTGAAGATAGATCTATATACACGGTAACCACCACACGCAACGGAAATACCGAAACGGTAGGTGCAGGTAATAAGACCGTGAATATCACAAACGAAACAGGAATTATTAATATCGAATATAATGACTAAAACAACAAATCCCCTCACATACGAGGGGATTTTCGTTTAGGCAAGATAGTAGTTACCCAGAGCATCTGCAGCCATAATAGCCGCATAAACGCTGTCGGCGGTAACCTCAAAGGGCATATTGTGGATTGTTTCGGTATCCGCTGCCGCAGCCTCCGCAACCGCTCTTATCTTCTCGTCAGTAACCTCCTCGATGCCGAGCTCACGAAGTGTAACGGGCAGACCTGCCTCGATACAGAAGAGGATGACCTCCTCAAGCTCCTCTGCGTTCTCCATAACGAGCTGGGTAATTGTACCGAAGGCTACCTTTTCACCATGGTAGATATGATGGCATTCGGGGAGCACGGTAAATCCGTTGTGTATAGCGTGAGCACCTGCAAGACCTCCCGACTCAAAGCCGATACCGGAAAGCAGAGTGTTTGCCTCAATTACCTTGTTTACGGCAGGTGTGCAAACGTTTCTTTCAAGAGCAAGCTTTGCATCGATTCCGTTGTCGATAAGCGTGTTGTAGCACAGCTGTGCAAGTGCAAGAGCCGCATTTGTAACCGTACCGCCTGCACAGGTGGTGGAGTTTGAAGCCGCAGTTGCTCTTGCTTCAAAGTAGGTTGCAAGAGCATCACCCATACCGGATACTGTAAGTCTTGCGGGAGACTTTGCGATAACGTCTGTATCCATAAGAACGAGGTTGGGGTTAGCGGGTAAGAAAAGATAATTTTCAAACACACCATCGTCTGTGTAGATTACAGAAAGCGCGCTGCAGGGAGCGTCTGTGGATGCAATGGTAGGAACGATAACAACGGGAAGCTCACAGTAGTAAGCAACAGCCTTTGCGGTATCAAGGATCTTACCGCCGCCGATACCGATGATTACGTCACTTCCCTTTTCTGCAACGACCTTTTTAAGTCTCTCGATCTCTGTCATAGAGCACTCGCCGTTGAAGTAATCAAAGTCGATCCTTGAATCAACAAAGCTTGCCTCAACGTCAGCACCGCTTCTTCTGTAGCCGGATTCACTGATAAGAGCTAAAGCACTTTTGCCGAGCTTCGATACGTACTCGCCTAATTTCTTTAATTCACCTGCACCCTGAACATACTTGGAAGGGCTGATAAGGATACTTGCCATTTTATTTCCTCCGAAAAGAATCGTATTGTCTAATTATTTTACAGAATTAATAAAAATTATTCAATGCTTATTTATGAATATTCATAAACCATTCTATCAATTCTTCTCCTGAATAAACAATATCCCAGCAATTATGATATACACCGGGGAAAACCGTAAGCTCAGCCTTACCGCCTGCACGGTTGATTGAATTTACCATTGAAAGGCTGTCGTGAGGGTCAACGGAGGAATCACAGTCGCCGTGATATATACGGCAAGGAAGATCCTTTAATGCACCGCCGTACCAGTTAATTCCGCTACCGCATATGGGAGCTATAGCTGCAAATCTCGCCGGTTCAGCCTGCGCCATAAGATAAGTACCCGTACCACCCATACTTATTCCAGTGAGATAAATCCTGCTTTTATCTACAGGCAGGTTCTCACAGATGTAATCAAGGAATTTAAAGAGTGATTCAACATAATTACCCCAGTATTTATCCTCGGGACACTGAGGAGATATGAATATAAACGGATATTCCCTGTCGTCCTCAATATGATATTTCATATAACCGTGCTTTGACAAGAGGTCAAGATCATCTCCGCGTTCCCCTGCTCCGTGAAGGAAGAAAACAAGAGGGTATTTTTTATTTTCATCATAATCCTTTGGCAGATACTGTATATATCCGAAGTTATAAAAATGATCAGAAATAAATTTATGCTTAGTGTACATTATTTTTTCTCCTTTGAGGGAATAAAGAATATAAATACAAGGGAGCTTATTAACAACAGATAGGGATAAAAGAGCTTAGGAATAATATCAAAGGCTGAGATCTGTCCTCCAAGCTCTGCAACAGCGGATATAGCAACAAGCATCTGTGCACCGTAAGGAATAAGGGCCTGGAAGAAGCAGGAAAATGTATCAAGAATCGAAGCTGATTTTCTCGGTGAAATACCGTATTCCTTTGCTATTTCCTTGGCTATGGGGTTAGCCATAACTATAGCAACAGTGTTGTTTGCGGTAGCTATATCAAGTACACCTACAAGTGCACCCATACCGATCTGACCGCCCTTTTTGCCCTTGAATATTTTCTTGATGCCATACAGCAGTGCGTCAAAGCCTCCGAACTCACGGATAAGAGCACAAATAGAGGCAACAAGAATAGTGACAACCATAGTCTCAAACATGCCCGCAGCACCCGAACCCATATTACCCAAAAGATCAGTAAAGGCAACAGAACCGGTTATAAGCATAATCACAGAGCCCGACAGTATACCTACTAAAAGCACGATAAATACATTTATACCGATTATACCACCTATCAAAACAAGGATATAGGGTATTATCTGTACAAGGTTATAATCGTGTGTTATCTCACCGCTTATCTCTGTATTAAAGGACATAATAAGGATAATGACTACAGAAATCAGAGCCGCAGGAAGAGCTATAAAGAAGTTCTCGCGGAACTTATCCTTCATACGGCAGCCCTGACCGTTACAGGCGGCAATAGTCGTATCCGAAATGAAGGAAAGGTTGTCACCGAACATTGATCCGCCCACAACCGTAGCAACACAGAGGGCGAGATCGAAGCCCGAGGCTCCCGACACGGCAACAGCTATAGGTGTAAGTAGGGTTATCGTGCCGACAGAAGTACCCATAGCAAGGGACACAAAGCATGCAACCGCAAAAAGCACGGCTACCGCATATCTGGGAGGGATAATAGACAGCATAAAGTAAGCAACGCTTTCTGCGCTTGACCTGCCCACAACACCGACAAATATTCCTGCTTCAAGGAAGATAAGAAGCATCGTGATGATATTCTTATCTCCTACACCGCGACCCATTATTTCAAGCTTACGGTCAAAATTAAGCTCTCTGTTCTGTAGACAAGCGACAAGCAGCGCAACAAGGAACGCCACTACTATGGGTATATTATAGAATCCCATAGGAATTTTCATTACGTATTCAAATATAATTCCAAGCCCTAAATAAAGTATCAGAAATACACCGATAGGTAAAAGGGCTCTTACTCTGCCTTTATTCATAAATAAACCTCACAGAAGCAGCCCCGATTCTTGGGACTGCTTCGTTATATTAAATCTCTTTCTGTAATTCAAGAAGTGTATCTACCATTATATGTCCTGCATCCTCCGCCATATTGACATAACGGTCAAGGGTGACCTCATAACCTCCCTCAGCGAAAGCGTGCTTGGGAGCGATATAACCGTAACAGCCGTTGGCAAGCTCGACGTTGACGTTCTTATCAAAAGCAGACTGCTCCTTAATGTCAAAATTAAGCTCGGCGAACATCTCACCGGGCGCGCCGTTGAAGATGATATCGCCTACACGGATGACCTGAAGCTCAACATTTTCATTGAGAATGGGGTTCTCACGGAGATTTACCATACACTTGGCATAGGAACGCTCCATAAGGTCGTTGTCGCCTGTAGAGGGCTTTTCAAAGCCGTCCTCCTCCTGAACCTCAAGCTTCTTGATATCGCCTGCAAGGTATGCCTTACCCCACTCGTACTGCTCGTCGGTGGGCTGACGGCGGTCAATAACCTTGACCCTTGAAGCGACTGCAAGCTTCTTTACATCCTCACAGAGAATATTCTTATAAACGCCTAAGACGTCTGCTGCAAGGATACGTCCGCACTTGATATGACCGTTCTTACCGAAGTTATGTCCGCCGCGGTAGTCGATATGGGTAATATCACCGCAGAAGCCGTTTAAGAACACAGAAACCACGCTCTCACCAAGCTCCTTCTTGATACAGCGGGAAAGCTCACCTGGATAGTCGGCGGAAAATGCTGTGCCGCCTATCATATCAAGATGGTTTGCAAAGCAGGTGATAACTGCAATAGTATTGCAGTCAACGTCATCTATTCTTATGACGTTGAACTCGGGGTCAACGGGACCTGCTTCCTTTACGTTAGCGGGGTTGCAGATACCGGGCCATGTATGAGCCTGACCGTCTGTCTGCCAGAAGCGGCGGTTAAAGGCAAGCTCGTGCTCCTCGCCTCTGCCATATCCTATATGACACTCTTTTCTGTGCTTGTATGCAATATAAGCACAGTCGGCAGCTCTGTGACAGGTGATTCGTATCTGCTCGTCGTCAACGATACTGAACTCGTCGTTATGCTCCATAGGCTGACCTGTATGTGTGTGGGTAGCGGTAACCATAAGGTTAGTTCCCTTTACACCCGACAACTGTTCAAAGCGGTCGCGTACCAGCTTTGTCATAAGAGCGTTTACGTGTAGAATATCAAGGGCAACAAAGCCTGTGACAGTCTCACCGTTATCAAATATTACCGCCTTGGCGTACAACTCGTCAAGGACATCGTCAGCATATCTGAACTGAAAATATCCGGGTAAAGTCGTACCCATAGGGGGAGTTATCTGTACTTCATAAGCACCGCAAAGCATTTTTTACACTCTCCTTATCTTAACTTATTGAATCTGTCGCTTGCACAGTAACGAAGATCTGTGAGATCAAGCTTGGGTTCGGCCGCTGTTTCAAAATGATCAAGAATATCTTTCAATGATTGAAGCATAATAGAGTGGTTTCTCAGATATACGTAAGAATTAGCCTCAATACGTGTATCTTCTACTGTCTTCATAAAGGAAACAAGAAGCTCAATAAGAACAGAAAGACAGTCTTTAACTCCGTCACGGTCAACAGAACCGTTATTGTAGTCATCCGAGAGTTTTACCATCTCGTTATATATAACGGCGTAGGTATGATAGTGCTTGGCTATCGCGAACCATACTTTAGAATAATAATTATCGTTGGCTGCACCTGTAACGAAGAAGTACTTTGCCTGCGCTGCCTTTTCGATGGTTTTCTCAAAGTAAGACATATACTTATCCTTCTCGGCAAATATCTTCTTGTATGCTCCACCCGGGAAATTGCGGGGATACTCCTCGTCGGGAGTAACGTATGTAAACCAATAATACTCAAGGCTGTTCATAAGATTGACCTCGGTATCGTTTACGGTAAGGGATGCCATTATATCAAGAGCCTTCTTTGCCCCCACGGGATCCTCAGGGAAACGGGATGCCGCATATCTGCTCAGAAAACCCTCATAATCATCTACGGTATCCACGTTCCAGCAAAGCTCCGCCTGATACATAAAGGGTCTGTCAAAGCAGTATTCAAAGGAAGAATAAGACTCTATACCCTCAAAGCCGTGCTTTTTAGCCAATTTAGCGTGAGCATAGATGTTGTTGTTGTATTCCATAGGAACTACCCAATGATAGTAGCCTGTAAAGGGCTTGGCGATAGAACGGAAAAGACCGTTTATCTCACGCTTCTGGAATAAGTCCTCTTCTTTGGTATAGCTCCACCAGTCAAGGACGACAACGTCGTAGATATCCTCTTTCTTGAAGAGGTCAACAAGCTCGTCGTTTACGATATCAAATATCTCAAAAAGCATATCGTGATAGATATAGATATGCTTCATTCCTTTAGCCTTAAGATACTTACAAACACGGATGATGAAAGCAAGCATAAGCTCCTTTTTATCCATATTGCGACATTTTTCGCAACGGCAGTAGGGCTCAAACTTACCGTAGATATCGTCAAGATCCTCACCGTGCCACGCATAAACCTCGTCAAGACCTATCTCTATGGCATCAAGACCATTGGGCTTCATATACTTTTCGATTATTTCATCGTATATGGCAAACATATACTCAAATACTGCATCATCCGAAACACAGAAGCCGTGCTTTGTGGGGTTACCCTGTTCGTCCTTTGCGGAAAGCTCGGGATGGAGTCTGGGGATAAGAGTATTGTGACCAAAGCTGTTAAAGAGGGGCTTGATCGTGATATTTCTTGACTTTGCGTACTTGATAAGGTCGTTGAAATAGTCCTCTACGTACATTGTGGGAAGAACATCCTCACGCTCTACAAACTCACCCTTCTTTGGCGACCAGTATCTTATATCACGGGGAGTCTTAAGCTCAGGGTGACATTCTAAGGGCAGATAGAGAAACTCGGAGAGCCTCATATCATACTGAACGCACCAACAGCCGTAAACGCCTATTGTGAGCTGATTATATTTCATCTCGGCAAGATAGTCGATAGCCTTCTTATAGTCCTCTAATGTCATAAAATCAGAGCCGTAGCGGTTTTCAAGCAGCAGACCTCTGTCATAGAAATCAGGCCAGTCCTCGATATGTACTATAGGCAATGTATTATCACGATACAGCGTCTTTAAGGTAACAACGGCATAGAATATACCCGCACCGTCATTTGCGCTTATAACTGCCTTTTCAGGGGTAATATCAAGGATATAGCTTTCCTTTCTACCCTCACAAACCTCTGTCTTATTTATCTCAAGGGTATAATCACCTGTACCGAAGACAGAAAGATATTCAATGGCGGTCTTAAAAACGTCACAGTCACACTTAAAGCCTGTAACCTTTATACCCTTTATCTTTATTTCCCCGTCCTTCTGCTCAAGCTTTTTCGGACAGGGCATTAAATAATCTTTAACTAATCTCATAATTTCACCATATTATATAATTACAGACGAAAATAGTGTCATTATGACACTATTTTCATCCTTAATTCTGGATCTGTATTACTCAACAGAAACAAAAGCCTTTGTTTCTGTTGAAGTATACGCCGCCATAGCAACCTTCTGAACGTGAATTGCATCTTCAAGCGGAACTGTAAGAGCTGTACCGTTGATTATAGAATTACCGAAGGATTCAATTTCCTTGGTGTACATATTACCTAATTCAGCCTCAACCTTGAATGCGCCGTCTGTGGTACGGTTCTGAGCAGCGTTGTATCCCTCGTCAGCACCCGAGATAACAGCCTTTACCTCACCTGCCTCTATCTGGGAAACGGTTCCCTCACAGAGGATAGAGCCCTTTGTTCCGTAGAACTCAAGACGGCAGAAGGCAGCCTCGTCGGGAATATTGAAATGGCTGTCAACGTATGCAACCGCGCCGTTATCAAGTCTGATAAGAATATTGGAGGAATCGTCTACGTTGTAGGAGAAGGTGCGTGTACTGTTGAAGCCGCAGGTCTCAACGGTCTTAGCACCAGTAATATACTCAATAAGGTCGATACAGTGAACGCCCATATCCATAAGCGCGCCGCCGCCGGACTTACTTTTGTCCTGTCTCCATGCACCTTCGATCTCGGGATACCAGCAGGTAAGCTGACCGCGGGCAGAAACGATATCGCCGATATCGCCGTTTGCGATCATTTCCTTTACCTTCTGATGATAGCCGTGATATCTCATCATAAAGCCGGAGGCGATAAGAACGCCTGCCTCTTTTGCGGCTGAAAGGATATCCTCGCCGTCCTCTATGGTCATAGCCGCGGGCTTCTCAAGGAGGATATGCTTACCTGCCTTGGCAGCAGCTATAGCCTGCTCCTTGTGACAAACAACGGGAGAAGCGATATAAACGGCCTCGATTTCATCGTTTGCAAGAAGGCCCTCGTAGTTATCGTATGCAACCTTTGCGTTATACTTTTCACGGAGCTTTTCAGCCAGCTCCATATTTATTTCCATAACTGCTACAAGTTCAGCGTTGTCTGCCAGCATCATACCGGGAAGAGTACGTCTGTCAGCAATACCGCCTGCACCTATAACACCCCATTTAATTTTTCTCATTGATAATACCTCATTATTAAGATAAGGCTGTAGAACTATTAAATTACTACAGCCTTAAATTACTATATAAAATTATTTTTCCGCAGGAAAAATTACCTTAATTATGCATTCTGCACTCTGCATTCTGCATTATTTATAATGCTTTGCCAGCGCTGCCTTAAAGCCCTCGATACACTTCTCGATATGTACAGGCTCCCAAGAGGGATGCAGGAAGAGACAAACGGTCTTTGAACGAAGCTCGTGTGCTACGGGACAGCTTGCTTCCTTGTAATTTACGCTTGCTGCATCGGTGTACTCGGTGGAGTTGAAGGGGAAGTTTACGGAACCGAAACCGATATTTTCGCTGTAAGCCTTTTCAAGATATGCCTCAGGCCACTGAATGCCGTAGCAGGGGATCTTCATAGCACCAAGCTCCTTGATTATAGCGGGAGCGTCACAGTCAAGTGCATCAAGATCAAGAACCATAGGATACCACCAGTAGGAGTTCTTTCTGTCAGCATCGTTATAGGGAAGCTTCTTTATACCCTTAAGACCCTCAAATGCCTTGTCGTACATTGCGGCATACTCGTATCTTCTTGCAAGGTTCCAGTTATCAAAGCGCTTCATTTCGTTTATACCGATGATGGACTGGATCTCGGTCATACGGTAGTTGAAGCCTACGCGTCTGTGTATGTAGGGGAGCTTTTCCTCAAGAGCAAGCATGTTCATTCTCTGACGAACGTCGTAACCGTGGTCACGGAAGGAACGGCATTCCCAGCCGATATCCTCGTTCATAGTGAGAACCATACCGCCCTCACCGCCGGTGGTAAAATGCTTGGACTGACAGAAGGAGAAGCATCCAACGTCACCGATGGTACCGGTCTTCTTACCCTTGTACTCGCCGCCGATACACTGAGCAACGTCCTCGATAACGTAGAGGTTATGCTTCTTTGCGATCTCAAGGATAGGATCCATATCCGCAACGACACCGTAGAGGTGAACTACAACGATACCCTTTGTTCTCTTAGTGATAAGCTTCTCTATGGAAGCGGGGTCGATGGTATGATCCTCTGTTACGTCAGCAAACACGGGAATAGCACCTGCCTGAACTACCGCAAAGGAGGATGCGATAAAGGAATATGAAGGAACGATAACCTCGTCACCGGGGCCTATGCCAAGTGCGGATATACCGATATGGAGAGCTGCGGTACCGTTGGTACAGGAAACTGCCATAGTAGCGCCTGCCCATTCTCTGAACATCTCCTCAAACTCCATACCCTTCTTACCGGTCCAGTAGTTTACCTTACCGTTAATGATAGGCTCGGTTACGTCCTTAACTGTTTCGGGAGCGAACTGAGGCCACATAGGAAAGCCGATCTCCTCAATACCGGCACCGTTCATTACAACTTCTTTTTCTGCCATGATATATATTTCCTTTCACAAATTAAAAATTTCTTTAAAAGATTATAAATATATTATACATATATACTTATAATTTTGCAATACACAAAATCAATATATCTGCACAAATTAAAGATTATTTTGTTGATTTATATAACTTTCCACAATATTCTCGGCTGTCAGTCCTGCGCTTTGACGGAGCGTTCTTCCCTTTTCACCGAGCACGAAATCATCGTCGATTGCACGTATGATATATCTCTTATTCTCAAATCCCGACAAAGAGCGAAGCTTGTCATATAGACACTGTGCCGCACCGCCGTTACGTATACCCTCCTCAAGGAATATAAGGCACTTGCAGGATTCGGGTATCATATCCGCCACAGCCTTCGCAGTCTCACCGTAGGGCTTAAGCTTTTCAAGGAGGACAGTACCACACTTAATACCCTTTTCGTCAAAGAGCCCTTCCGCCTTTAACGCCTCAGCTGCGATATCACCGTAGGTTATGATAACACAGTCTGCTTCGCCCTTAAAATCGCATTTCACACAAAGCTCGCCATCGCATTCATCGGAATAGAACGAAGTCTTTATAAGTTCATTTTCAGCGCCCTTCGGATATCTGATCGCGGCAGGAACACCTTTATTATAGGCAGTATACACCGCCTTTTTTAACCCGTCATAGGTTACGGGAGTATATATTTCCATATTCGGCACAGCCGAAAGGAAGGACACGTCGAATATACCGTGATGAGTGGCTCCGTCACCCTCGTTCAAGCCCGTACGGTCTATACAGAGGGTAACGGGAAGCATCTGCAGCGCGATATCGTGAACAATATTGTCATAAGCTCTCTGCAGAAAGCTGGAATAGCAAGCAAAATAAGGCTTCATACCGTTGGCAGCAAGACCTGCCGCAAAGGTAGCGGCATGCTCCTCTGCGATACCCACGTCGTAAAAACGCTCACGGCAGTTGTTTTTCATTACTTCAAGGCCTGTACCGTGGGGCATGGCGGCAGTAATACCGCAGATGTCATCACAGCTCCTTGCCTTTTCGGAGAGTATCTTACCGAGATTGACCGAGAAGCCCTCAGTCTCGGGCTTTACACCGCCGCGGGGTACCATATGATAATGCTGTGGCATATCCTCCGCGGGCTTGTAGCCCTTTCCCTTCTTTGTAACCATATGGATAACGGTACTGCGCTTAAGTGATTTAGCAACCGCGATAACCTCGGAAACAGACTTATAATCGTTTCCGTCCACGGGTCCCATATAATAAAGCCCTAAATGCTCAAAATAGTTACTCTGATATATAGCATTTTTTAAAGCCTGTTTTGTGTCTCGGATGAAGTTAACCGTACCTTTACCTATAAAAGGAATCTTCTCTATAACATCGGTGGTAACGTCCTTGACCTTAAAATATCTCTTTGAGCTTCGCATCCTTGAAAGATGCTTTGCAAAGCCTCCGCGGTTTCTGGAGATGGACATTTCGTTTTCGTTTATGATTATAATGAGACGAAGATCGCGTCGGCAGTTGTTTATAGCCTCGTGGATCATTCCGCCCGTAAAAGCTCCGTCACCGAGAACCACCACCGTATAGGCGTCGCTTCCCCTCCTTGCATCGCTTTCAGCAAAGCCTAAGGCTGCAGACAGAGACGTACTTGAATGCCCTGCACCAAAGCAATCGTGCTCGCTCTCGCTTCTCTTTGTGAAGCCGGAAAGCCCTCCCGGAGTTCGAAGAGAGTCAAAGTCCTTTCTGCCCGTAAGGAGCTTATGAACATAGCTCTGGTGTCCCACGTCATATACGACATGGTCCTTAGGTGTATCAAAATGGCGGTGGATTGCCATGGATATCTCCACCACGCCTAAGTTAGAGGCTAAATGTCCACCTGTAATATTCACCTTTTCGCAGAGAAACTCTCTTATCTCCTGCGCCAAAAGCGGCATCTCCGCCTCCTTCATCCGTTTGAGATCAGAGACCGAGTTGATTCTTTGAAGTCGTTTATACCTTGTCATTTTTTCTCCTCAGTAAGAGTATCACAGCACCGAGAATAACACACAGAGCGATGAATATTCCGCAATGCATAAAAAATTCCTCGGGAAGTATTGTGATTATCGGGTCGTAACGGGGGTCGAATATCCAGTTCATATTGTTAAATAAAAGCTTGTGGAAAAGAACGAATGCCCGATCAAAATTTATAGCTATCGCACCGACCACCGTAAGCGGCAAAGCTAAGGTCAGCACTCCCGCGATCCTGTAGGTAAGCTTGTCCTTATAAAACAGGAACAAAAGCGACACAAAAACAAAGGCAACCGCTCCCCACAGATAAAGGGAATTGAATATCACCTTGCACTCCTCAAAATGAATGGCTCCCGGCTGTGAATAAGCCATTGAAGGCAGATGAAATTCCTCGGTACAGAAGGGCGAGAGATAGTTCATGACCGCGTGGTAATTTTCAAGTACAGTATCCCTTGTATACCCTGAATTTGCGGGAATCTCAAGCACCTCAATATCGATATAATATATAAAATTTGTCAAGTGGATCATGCCGAGCCCCAGGGCAATGCTGAGAATAAGCATAGCCAACGAAAGCATCACGGCGATAAATATTTTCTTAATCATAAGTCAATTATATCACATATTATAAAATAATGCAAACATTGTTTGCACAAAGAAAAAGATCGATGAAAGATCGATGAAAAATTCATCAATCTTACAACCGCAGATCGTTCACTTTGCGAAGTGTCTCCGCCAGATCTCACCGAAATTTGATGACAAAGTCATCAATCTCTCGACTTCATCTACACGTAAGAATGATGACAAAGTCATCAATCTCTCGACTTCATCTAAATGTACGGATAATAATAGACGTCGTATGCACAGTAATTCAAATCACACGGAATGGAAAAAATTCCCAAATATAAAAAAGATTTCCGCCAAAGCGGAAATCCTCTATAATTCTGCACTCTGCATTTATTTCATATCGGTAAAAATATAAGAGCAATATTGAAGTAAAGAAGCACTGCGCAGGCATCTACTATAGTTGTAATAAGGGGTGATGCCATGATAGCGGGATCTAACTTCAGCACCTTTGCAAGCATGGGAAGAACTGCACCCAGTATCTTTGCAAGGACCACAACTCCGATGATGGTCAGACCTACAACAAGCGAAACCATCCATATATTATAGTCAGCATATGCGGGGTCGTTCTTATACATAAGCTCGTACATGATCCATGTACGAAGGGCGTTGACCACTGCAAGAGCCGTACCCACAAGCACACCAATAAGAAGCTCTTTTACAAAGACTCTGAAAAAGTCCTTAAGCTTTATCTCGTCAGTCGCAAGTCCGCGTACGATCATTGCCGAGGACTGTGAGCCCGAGTTACCGCCGGTACCCATTATCATGGGAATAAAGGATACAAGAAGTGCGTTCATCAGATTCTCGTAGTTTGTGATTATCATTCCCGTAAAGGTAGATGAGAGAAGAAGTATGACGAGCCAGAGGATACGGTTCTTTGAATGTCCCCAGACGGAGGTCTTGAAATAGTCCTCGTCGCTGGGCGTTACCGCAGCCATGATGGCGATGTCCTCTTCTATCTCCTCGGTCAGTACGTCGATCGCGTCGTCGATGGTTATGATACCCACCAGTCTGTCCTCGTTGTCCACAACGGGGATCGCAAGGAAGTCGTACTTGTCTATGGTCTTAGCCACGTCCTCCTTGTCATCATGGGTGTGTACGTAGATCACGTCGGGGTCCATTATCTGCCCGATAGTGGTCTCGTACTTATTGAGAAGAAGGTCCTTTACAGATACGATACCGATGATTCTTCTTCTGGAATCTGTTACGTAACAGGTATAAACAGTCTCCTTGTCGGGGGCTGTCTTACGGATATGGGCAAAAGCCTGCTTTACCGTCATATCCTGCTTTAAATCCACAAACTCCACCGTCATGATGCTTCCCGCCGAATCCTCGGGGTAGCTTAAGAGATCATTTATCTGTCTTCTTTTTTCAGGAGTTGCTACACGGAGAATCCTTTTAACAAGAGTTGCAGGCATCTCCTCGATCATATCGACGGTATCATCAAGGAACATGTCCTCCAGCACCTCACCGAGCTCGCTGTCGCTGAACACCTTGATAAGAAGCTCCTGCATATCGGGATCCATCTCGGCAAAAACATCGGTTGCAAGCTCCTTGGGCAATATCCTGTAAATTCGAGGTACCACATCCATATCTGCCTCCTCTAAGAGGAGGGCTATATCCTGAGCCTCCATTGTTGCAAGGAGCTCACGAAGCTGAGGGTACTTCTTCTCACGAAGAAGCACCAATGCCTTTTCGTACATAATTTATCCTCCTTAATATATTTTTTAGGAGGTGGGGGTCAGTTGAGGTGATCAAAATGAACACCGACATATTCTGACACTCGCCCACCGGGTTTACTTCGGCTACTGCCTGTGTCCACTTTTTTCACTCCTTTATAGTTAATTTGTATATTTTAAGAGATAACGATAGACTCCCAGGGTCTCATGCGGAAGGTTTCGGTAACTCTCTTTCTGTCATGGCTGGTAATAAGGAATTTTCCGCCCTTGACGGGATTGTCAATACTAATTCTCTTATCAGAGTAATTAAGCACAACATAAACATCCTTTTCACCCTCGAGGAATCTGCGGTAAACTACAGCACCGCCTTCGTTCTTGAGAAGCTCAAAGTCACCTCTCATAAGGGTCTTATTTGCTGCACGCATCTTAAAGAGATCACGGAAGTATCCGTATACTCCGTCCTCGGCCGAAAGCTCGTTTTTAGCGTTGATATCCTTGTAGAAATCGTTGAGCTTGATCCAGGGCTTACCGGTGGTAAAGCCGCCGTTTTCCGAGTCGTCCCAAGCCATAGGTACTCTTCCGCAGTCACGGCTGTCAAGAGAGAAGCGGCGAAGTGTTTCCTCAACGCCGAACTTCTTTATAAGAATGTCCTGATTGTTCTGAGATTCTATATCAATGCTCTCTTCGAGAGTATGGAACACGGGATTGATGCATCCCAGCTCCTGACCCTCATAGATAAAAGGAGTACCCTGCATACAGTATGTAAGGGTAGCAAGAAGCTTTGCGGATTCTCGGCGATATTTCTTAGAACCGAAACGGTCTATAGATCTGGGCTGATCGTGATTCTCAATACAGAGTGCGTTCCAACCCTTGCCGTTAAGTCCTGCCTGCCACTTTGCCATAGTTGCAACGAACTTGTGAGGATCAAACTTTGCAGGATAGAAGCGTAGACCCTTTTCTCTTCCCTCTCTCATATGCTCAAACTGGAATGCGAGAGTAAGCTCCTCGCGCTCGGGGGCAGTGAGCATAAGCGAAGCCTCTGGAGGAAGATCCCATACCTCACCTACGGTGAATGCGTTGTGAGGTCCAAAGCATCTTTCGTGAAGCTCGTGAAGAAACTCGTGAAGTCTGGGGCCGTCGCCGGGATGATCAGCCTCAAAATCCTTGGAGATCATATTAATAACATCGCAACGGAAGCCGTCAACACCACGGTCAAACCAACGGTTGATCATATTAGCGATCTCGTCACGCACCTTGGGGTTCTCCCAGTCAAGGTCGGGCTGATAGTGGAAGCCCACATGGAGATAATACTGTCCGCTCTTCTCGTCATAGATCCAGGCAGAGCCGCCGATGGCGTCTCCGCCCCATTTGTTGGGAGGTCCGCCGTTAACGGGGTCCTTCCAGATATAGTAGTCACGGTAGGGGGCGTCCTTACCCTGAATAGCACTCTTAAACCACTCGTGCTCGTCGGAGGTGTGGTTCACAACCAGGTCCATAAGCAGACGGATGCCTCTCTTATGCATCTCATCAAGCATCTCCTCAAAGTCAGCCATTGTACCGAACTTGGGGTCAACATTGTCAAAGTCGGATATATCATATCCGTTGTCCTTATCGGGAGTAGGATAGCAGGGGGAGATCCATACTGTGTTTACACCCAACTCCTTTAAATAATCAAGCTTACTTATAATACCGCGGAAATCACCGATACCGTCACCGTTAGAGTCACAGAAGCTCTTGGGGTATATCTGATATACCACCGCGTCTTTATACCAATCCTTTTTAGTTTCCATTACTTTTTCCTTATGTTTTTCTTTTTTCTTACAGAATAGCCGAAGCTACCTAACTTTTTTCCTAATGCCATATAGTCACCGTGGGAGTATGCGATAAGATTGCACTTCTCCATACGGAGCTTTCCCTTCTCGTCAAGAAGGCTCTCCTCAACGTCAACTGCCACAATGTCACACAAAAACATATCGTGGGTACCTAAAGGGATTATATCAAAGACCTTGCATTCAAGGGCTATGGGACATTCTTCTATTATAGGCGCCTTTACCTGCCAGCCCTCGGTTGCGGTAAAGCCGCACTTCTCAAACTTATCCATATCCCTTCCGCTCTTGACACCGCAGAGATCCACCGACCTTACCATTGCCTGAGTAGGAAGATTTACCACCAGCTCACGGCTTTGCTTGATAAGCTCGTAGGAATACCTCTCGGGACGGATAGACACGTATAGTCTCGGAGGCTGTGAATTGATTATACCCGTCCAGCCTACGGTAAATACGTTAGGCTTCTCTACCGTACCGCTTGAAACAAGCACACAGGGCACGGGAGAAAGCTGTGCCGAGCCCTTCCAGCTTTGTTTAGGCATTGACTGCCTCTTTCTCCTCGTCCATCTTATGAAGGAACTTGTAGCACTTCTTTGCCTCCATGATACCGTTGGGGATAGTCTCCTCACTCTCAACGATAAGGGGTAAGCCAAGCTCAAGAGCAGCGTTTACACAGTCCTTGACGGGTGCCTTGCCCTCACCGAGAGGTCTGCCCTCTCTGCGGTCAAGAAGTCCGTCCTTGATGTGAACAAGCTCAATACGGTCACGGTTCTCCTTTAAGAACTCTACGGGATCAAGTCCTGCATAGAACACCCAGAAGGTGTCTACCTCAAAAAGAACCTTGGTTTCGTTCTTTAACACCTCAAAGGGGATACTTCCGTCCTTATTGGGCTTGAACTCGTTTTCGTGGTTATGGAAATGAAGCTTCATTCCCTCAGCCTCAAACTTAGGCTGATACTCGTTAATAATGTCAACGAGCTTATAGAGATACTCGTTGTTATGAATATGATATGCGGGGATAACGATATTGGTGTTACCAAGCGCCTTATGGAACTTGACGATATTATCAAAATCGGCTGCAATATCGTTTGCGTCCACATGGGCGCCGATAACGGTCATATCCCATTTCTCAAGCAGTGACTTCAGCTCCTCGGCAGTTCTGCCGCCGTAGCCTGCAAATTCCACAAATTTATATTTGAACTCGTTGAGTCTTGAAAAACAGTAGTCGAGATCTGTCAAATAATCTCTTACACTGTACAACTGCAATCCGTATTCCATTGCAAAATACCTCGTTTAATCTTTAGATTAACTTCCATTATATATTATTGCGCCGCTCTTTTCAAGGGGAAAAATAATTTTTTTCAAAATTTGTAAAACCCCTTGACAAAGTGTGAGGGGTGTGGTATAATTTCGCAGTAAATGAAGCAGAGCGTTCCGTTCTCACCCCGTAACCGAAACAAAGCGTGGGTCAATAAACCGTTCTTCCCTATGGGAGGAAGTGTTTGTGCGGAAAGCTTGTTTTCGCACATTTTTTATTTTTTCTGGGGGTGCTTTCCTATAAAAAACAACAATAACTCAAAGGAGCTTCTCATCAATGAAAAGATCAATTTTGACGGCTCCAAGGAAGTTCGTATCATCGGTGCCGACAACGAACAGCTCGGCTTGGTATCCTTTGACAGAGCGCTTGACATGGCAGACGATGCCGGTCTCGACCTGGTACTTATAGCAGCTCAGGCACAGCCGCCTGTATGCCGTATCATGGACTACGGTAAATACCGTTACGAGCGTGACAAGCGTGAAAAGGACGCAAAGAAGAAGCAGCAGGTCATTGAGATCAAGGAAATTCAGCTTTCGGTACGTATCGATACAAACGATTTCAATACCAAGGTCAACCGTGCAAGAAACTTCTTGACCCGCGGCGACAAGGTAAAGGTTGTTGTTAGATTCAAGGGACGCCAGATGACCCATCAAGAGATCGGTCAGGAGCTTCTCTCCAAGTTCTCCGCCGCTTGCGAGGATGTATGCATCATCGACAAGCAGCCCAAGCTTGAGGGTCGTTTCCTCTCTATGTTCCTCGCACCTCAGTCCACAAAAAAACAATAAACAGTAAATAATTGAAAGGAGTTTCTCACCATGGGAAAGATCAAAACACATAAGGCTACAGCCAAAAGATTCAAGGTTACCGCTACAGGTAAGGTAAAGATCAATCACACCGACCGTCGTCATAAGCTCGGTCTCAAGTCTTCTAAGCGTAAGATGCACCTCAGAAAGAGCGGCTATCTCAGCGACTCTATGGCTCCTACAGTTAAGAAGCTTATGCCCTACGCGTAAAACCACATCGAATTTCAGTTAATACGGAGGATTTAGAAAATGGCAAGAGTTAAAGGCGCTATGATGACGCGCAAGAGAAGAAATAAAGTTTTAAAGCTGGCTAAGGGCTACTGGGGTGCTAAATCCAAGCACTTCAAGATGGCGAAGCAGCAGGTACTCAAGAGCGGTAACTACGCTTTCGCAGGCAGAAAGATGAAGAAGAGAGACTTCCGTTCTCTCTGGATCACCCGTATCTCTGCAGCTGCTAAGGCTAACGGCATCAACTATTCTCAGTTTATGCACGGTCTCAAGAAGGCAGGCATCGACCTCAACAGAAAGATGCTCTCCGAGATCGCTATCGCTGATAAGGAAGCTTTCACTGCTCTTGTTGAGCAGGCTAAGGCTGCATTATAATCATGACAAAATATCCCACAGACGTGTACGCGCCTGTGGGATTTCGTCGTTTTTAACCTATGGAAATCATAACATCAAGAAACAACAAAACCATAATCGAAGCATCCAAATTAAAGGATAAAAAACACCGTGAGCGTACGGGGCTTTATTGCTTCGAAGGACGTAAGCTTTTCGAGGAAGCACTTCTAAGCGGGATCGGTATCACAGCGGTATTTGTTCGCCGGGATCGTTATGCCGAAAACAAAATTCTTCTTGACAGAACAGACGCTACAATATATACTGTATCGGAAAGTGTTTACGAAAAGCTCACCGAGGACAAGGCTCCCGACGGTATTTTTGCAGTTGCCAAAAAGCCGGAAGGATTCCCTGAGATCAAGGGCAGATGCTTTATTCTCTCCGAGGTCAGAGACCCCGGTAATATAGGTACCTGTATAAGATCTGCAAGAGCCTTCGGTATAGACACCCTTATACTTCACAACTGTGCGGATACCTACAGTCCAAAGGTCATACGTTCTACTATGGGCGCATTTTTCAGACAAAATATGATCTGTACGGAAGACATTTCTTCAATACTTTTAACACTTACGGATAAGGGTTACAGGATACTTCCCACAGCACTGTCAAGTAAGAGTATTTCACTCGTAGACATAGAAATTAATGAAAAGACGGTTTTCATCGTCGGAAACGAAGGACACGGCATCTCACAAAGTATATTGGAGTGTTGTCGGGAATCGGTTATAATACCCATGAAGGGAGATACCGAATCTCTTAACGCATCCGTTGCGGCTTCTCTGCTTATGTGGGAGATGTCCAAATAAGATAAGATGGATAATAAGATTTATTGGATATGGCTGTCTCTTGCGGCCACTCCCGGCTCTACGCTTCCCCGTAAGCTCTCCGAGTATTTTAACGGAGATATCAAGGCAATATACGAGGCGGATGCAGCCGAATACAAAAAAGCCAAAGCTACACCAAAAAACATTTCGGCATTAAGTGACAAATCTCTTAAGCTTGCTGAAGATATAATTAACTGGTGTACCGCCAAAAGAGTAAAAATACTCACCTACGGGGACGAGGTTTATCCCGCAAGGCTGAAGTCTATAACCGACTGGCCGCCTGTACTCTATTATATAGGCGAGCTGTATGACATCGACTGTGAGCTCTGCGTTTCAGCTGTCGGAACTCGTAATATGACAAGGTACGGTCACG
>JAFQHD010000109.1 GCA_017398145.1 Clostridia bacterium | reverse complement strand
TGTCTATCTGATATGTTAATCTGTTTATGTAGGGCTTTACATCATTTACGTTTCCGGGTGTTACAAAGGTATCTGTTATGATATTGAATCGGGAATCTACAGTTCTATGGTCTAAATAGAAAAATCCAAGGGGTTTACTGTCTCTATGCATATACCCACTATCCGGATCTGTCGTACTTGCTTTTACTGTTTTTGATTCGTCGCTGTTGTTTGATGATCCGCTATCATCGTCAAAGTAATCTTCATTATCATCTTCTTCAGGTTTTACCGGTTCGTCCTTAAACACAAGAGGTTTTTTGCCGTGCTTTACTCTATCTTCGTTTACTGCTTTATTTAGGTCTGCTATATATTCCTGTGCTTCGACCTGCACGGTTTCCTCTATATATTTGTTTTTGTTGGCGTTTGCCTTCAAATGTGTGCTGTCTGTGTAAAGTATTTTTCCGCCTACAAGTCCATGTTCCATTGCCTGCAAAAGTATATTGTCAAAGATTATTCTCGGAACATTGGTACCCTTAAACCTTCTTAATCTGTTTTGCCAGATCACACTTGCATCAGGTATCTTATCTTCTAACCCATATCCCAAAAACCAACGATAAGCTATATTTACGTTTACCTCTTCTACCAAACGTCTTTCGCTTCTTATGCCGTAGAGGTATCCTATGAAAAGCATTCGAAACATTATTTCAGGCTCTATTGAAGGACGTCCGTTATTTTCACAATAATACGGACGGCATATTTCGTTAATAAATGAAAAGTCGATATACTTATCTATTTTTCTAAGTAAGTGATCTTCAGGTACCAAGTTTTCGATCATTACATACTCTACTTTTTGCTGTCTGTTTGTTCCTATACTTATCATTTTTTACCCCTCTTTTCTTTACCTCTATTATACCATATTTTCACTCTTCTTTCTCGCTTTTTATAAAAAATATGACCGCTGACTACTTTGTCAGCGGTCTGGAGACAGCAGGCATAAGCCTGCTGTCTTGCTTTTATAGGACATATATGTTATACTTATGTTATGAGATACAATAATACGGTAAGGGGAGTATTTATAGATCGCCCCAACAGATTTATAGCAAAAGTAAATATTGGCGGCAGGGAAGAAACTGTACATGTCAAGAATACAGGCAGATGCAAGGAGCTGCTTATACCCGGGGCTACGGTTATTCTTGAGAAAGGATCAAATCCTGCCCGTAAGACGAAATACGATCTTATCGCTGTTTATAAGCAAGGTCTCGGACTTGTAAATATCGATAGCCAAGCACCCAATAAAGTCGTATACGAATGGTTAAAAACACAGAATTATGACCTTGTTAAGCCCGAATATTCCTATGGCAATTCCCGCTTTGATTTTTATATGGAGAAGGGAAGAGACCGTTATCTTATGGAGGTCAAGGGGTGTACCCTTGAAATAAACGGTATAGGCTATTTTCCCGATGCGCCCACCGAGAGAGGTGTCAGGCATCTTCGGGAGCTTGCCGAGGCATCAAATATAGGATACAAATGTGTTGTTGCCTTTGTTGTCCAAATGCCGGATATAAGTGAGGTAAGAGCAAATATCGACACCCATCCTGAATTCGGTATAGCCTTGGAGGAGGCAAGGGCGGCAGGTGTAGAAGTTATTATGCTTCAATGCAATATTACCGAGGATACCCTGAAAATTATAGAGTAAAATTGTTTAATTTTTTTACGCCCAAATACTTTTCATCCTTTATTTTATATGCTATAATAATATATATTTATCGACAGAGGTACAGCTATGAGCGGATTTTTTGGTGTAGTTTCAAAAGAAGATTGCGTATTTGACCTGTTCTACGGAACGGACTACCATTCTCATCTCGGCACCCGTCGTGCGGGTATGGCGGTCTATGACGAAAAGGACGGCTTTGACAGAGCGATACATAACATAGAGAACTCTCCCTTCAGGACTAAGTTCACATCCGAGTCTACCTCTATGCACGGAAATATGGGCATCGGATGTATATCAGACTACGAGGCGCAGCCTATATTTATCCGTTCACACCACGGTTCCTTTGCACTTACCACGGTAGGTAAGATCAATAACGTCAATGAAATACTTGAAAAATACATTTCTCCCGCAACCCATTTCTTTGAAATGACCAACGGTGAGGTAAATCCCACCGAGCTTGTTTGCGCTCTTATAAACCAGAAGGATAATTTTATTGAGGGAATACGGTATGCGCAGGAGATCGTTGACGGATCGCTCAGTATGCTTATCCTTACCCCCGTAGGCGTATATGCAGCCCGCGACAGATTAGGAAGAACTCCTATAGTCATAGGACAGAAGGAGGACTGCTTCTGTGCAAGTATAGAGAGCTTTACACACCTTAATCTCGGTTACCGAGATTACAAGGAGCTTGGTCCCGGCGAGATAGTCGTTATGACCGCTGACGGTGTTAAGACACTTGTAGCTCCCGGCGATGATATGAAGATATGCGCTTTTCTCTGGGTATATTACGGTTACCCCTCCTCCACCTACGAGGGTATAAGCGTTGAGAAGATGAGATATAACTGCGGTAAGATCCTTGCCCGCAAGGACAAGGGGCTTATTGAGCCCGATATCGTTGCAGGCGTTCCCGATTCGGGTATTGCACACGCCGTAGGCTATGCCAATGAATCAAAGGTTCCTTATGCCAGACCCTTTGTCAAGTATACACCTACCTGGCCCAGATCCTTTATGCCCCCCAACCAGACTAAGAGAGAGCTTATCGCTAAGATGAAGCTCCTTGCCATACACGACCTTATCGACGGACAGAGACTGCTTCTTATAGACGATTCAATCGTGCGCGGAACACAGCTCCGTGAGACTACTGATTTTCTCTATGAGAGCGGTGCCAAGGAGGTCCACGTTCGTCTCGGATGTCCCCCTCTTATGTATGTCTGCCGTTATCTTTCCTTCTCCCGTTCAAACTCCGAGATGGACCTTATCACACGCCGTGTTATAGCCGAGCTTGAAGGAAGTGCTCCCAACGAGGCGACGATAGCTGAATACGCAGACCCAACGACGCAGAAGTATCAGAGGATGGTTGACAAGATCTGTGAGCTTATGCACTTCACAAGCTTGCGTTATCCTACGGTAGAGGACCTCGTTGAAGCAACAGGATTGCCGAGAGAAAAACTCTGTACCTACTGCTGGGACGGAAAAAAATAAACGTAAAATGCACAATTAAAATTGATGTAGGAAGGTTTTGTTTTGAACGAAAACCTTCCTTTTTAATTATATAGATATATGGCAAAATTCTTTCGTAATGATATTTATGTAGTATGTACTTGACAATAATAGGAATTAATGGTATTATATAATCACGAGTATCTATAGGGATAGTTATGCGTATCTCTATGTGAACATAAAGTTCATAATTACTGCATAAGATTTTCAAGAGAGGAGTTGATAATAATGACAAACACACAGATACATCCTGTTAAGCGTGTTATAACATTTATTATGGCTCTTCTTATGGTTATGAGTGTTTTAAATACCTTTGCATTGTATGTTGATGCAGCACAGGTATCTGTTCAGTTATGGGTCTATGTCGGTGACTCCGGTGTTACTGCAAACTTCTCTTCCTATTGGAATACCTTTAGCGGAGGAACCTATAAGGCTAACGGATTTAACTCCCTTGACACCGGAGCTTCTTTAAAAAATGTTTTGGAAACCAAAAATGCAGCTTGTTATACCGACCTTGCAAATAACCTGAAGCGTACAGGTTATGATCTCGTTGGTTTTGATATCTCAAAGTTTGGTGCTGCTACCACAACCACTGTACCTTCATTTACAAACAACACAGGTACTTATTGGCCGGTTACGTACATATCTTATGACGATTTTGTTGCAGCTAACTCCGGTAGTTACGTTTACGGAGCACAGGGGCTTAATTGGGCATTTCAGCTTTTGCCTGACTGGGAGGCACACACACATACGTTGACTCTTAATGCTGACGGCGGTAAGATCAACGGATCAAACACGAAAACATATACCATTAAGTACGGTCAATCCTACAAGGATGCTTTTAACAGCTCTTTTCCTACTCCGGTAAGAGATGGATACAAGTTTCTGTATTATGATTATAACAACGGTACATTCGGACTTACCGAAAACAACTGGGCAAACAACTACTACACCATAGATGAAAGTGCTACTATGGTGGCAAGGTGGGAATGTCTGCACAGTTCAAAGACTTTAATAAGTACCGTTCCTGCTACCTGTACACAGACAGGAACAAAAACTGAAAAGTGTAACACCTGTAACGAAACGATCACAACAACGTTGCCTAAGATTGCTCACGACCGTGCATGGGAAACATTTACCACAGGTAGCGGTTATGATCTGTATAAGTGTAAGGTCTGCGGTGATTTCAACAAAAAGCGAATAAACGTTACATATAACGCAAACGGCGGTTCTATTACCGTAAATAATCAAGCCCAGACCGATACAAGGGTTTCATATGAGACCAATACCACAAACGAAGGTGCTGCCGTTACCTTTACTCCGAATGTTACGGCAACAATGTCGGGTTCACAATTTCTCGGATGGTCTACAGATCCCTACGCATCAGAACCTGATACCACATTTTCTTCTACACAGAACTATACACTCCATGCTATATACAGCAAGGAGACATATACAATAACCTTTGATCCGGGACAGGACGATACACTGACACCTGCAAAGCCCGGTAAGATGCCTGACGGAGTTAATACCGTAGTAAATATTCAGTATAACGATCTTTTGTCAGATGCAATCAGCCCAACCATTCCCATACCTACCTTGCCCGGTTACACCTTCGTTGGCTGGCGAGTGTACAATAACGGTGTTAAGGGCGGTATATATACCGCTTCAACCTGGGCAACCAGCAGATACAGACCCGATCCTGTCGGCAGTACGGTATTTAAGGCGGAGTATACACCGAACACAGAATATACTTTGACCCTCAGGCTTAACGGAGGTACGTTGCCGTCGGGTTACACGACTACCTATACATTTCTTAAGGGACAATTGTTCAGCGATGTTATAGGCGGTTACCCTGTACCTACCAGAACTGACTATGCATTTACAGGATGGCAGATAGGTGATTATACTAACCTTCATTGGGTTGGCACTTGGGGTACACAGCCCTACGCCTTTGATCAAAATGTGACGTTGGATGCGAGATGGAAGGCTACACCCTATAAGATTGTATTTAATCTCAACGACGATACAGCAAATCCCGCAACCCAGGCAAACGGCTATGCTTTAAGCTACGGTATAGCTAAGGGCGACTCTATCGCTACCATTGTCGGTGGATTTCCCGTACCTACCAGACCCAACTATTCCTTCAAGGGTTGGGGAATGATGGTAAAGGATGAGAACGGCAATGATGTCCTCAAGACCTTTACACCCGAAGAGGGTTGGGGAGATGTTGTTCACCAGTATGAGAGCGACGTACAGATAGTTGCTAACTGGCGTTGGTGGTGTGACCATAAGGACGATAACGGTGATTACTATCCGTTGACCTGGACTGACGGCGAGCAGAGAGACTACGCGACTTGCCAACACTGTAATCATTTAGCTGCATATGGTTATGAAGTCAAGCTTTGGAACAAAACCGGAACAATATGTCTTTCTGAAAAGCTTCCTATGGAGGATCTGTTCAAGCTTGAAGGAACGTCCGAAAATCTTATATTTGACAAGGGAACAAGTCGTGTTGTAGACTATCTTGACGATGATAATGACCCGAGAATAATGATAGACTTCAACCCCTGTCTTGTGGCAGCAAAGAACACAGAGGCGGCTTGGATCGGTTGGAAATACTACGATTCACGCGGTAACGTAAATTATGTAAGTCATGACAACAAATACGGTTGGCAGTATATCTTTGATGATGATTATGTAGATCCCGGTGAAGGGGTTGCAGGTTCAGGACCCTTAAGAAACACACATCTTTCGCTGTATGCTGTATATACAGACGGCTATTACGAAGTAGTGTTTGATGGTGGTGTGAATAACGATGGTACAAACATTGCCCCCAACGGTGACGGAGTTATCGTAGACTCTGATCGTCGCTACGGTGTTATGGCGATTCAGTCGGGTCAGACCTACAAAGATTGTCTCTACTATATTCCTACAGCCAAGCATACCGAGAACGGTATTCTGTATTGCAGTGTTGGCTGGAAGCACAGCGGTAACTCTAACATCGAAAACCACGATCATCTTATCGATTGCGAAAGCTGGAATGAAGGTGAGCTGTACCAGCACGCAACTGACAGTATCATATACGCGCATTATAAGTATGTGGAAGGCGAGACCGGTGAGGTACATAATTCCAACGGATATCTGAGTACATACTATGCTAACAATAAGTACGCCCATATGAACGGCGGTGCTTATAATAACGCATATTTCGATCCCGACGAAAACACCGGTGGTACTATGTACTATATATACTACAGACCTACCGATGCAAACGGAAACTATCTGCCGTATTCCAACGGAATGGAGTATGCGTACGATGCATTCGATGATCCCGGTCAGGTTAATAAGTACCCGGTCGTATGCGAGCCTCTGTTTGCGTACGATCCCGTTGAGGATTATCGTCATGCATTTAAGTTTACTCCTACAACTCACGAGCAGTATAAAGCAGACTTCAATATAAACGCGTATCTTGATGAGCTGTTGGAGTACGGTGTCGTAATTGCCAAGGAACCCAAGCGTTACACGATATACATAGGTGAGGGTGCTCATTTTACCTTCCCGACTGTTGTTTGTGATCCTACGGGAAATACCGATTCTAACATACTTCCTGAGGCGAATAAGAAGACCGTAAACGGTAATACCTTCTATACGGATCTTAACGATAAAAACTTATTCCCCACGCTCCGTGCCGATACGAAGGATCCGGTAATGTTTATTTTTACCGAAGCAACCACACTTGGTACGTATAATCTGGCAGACTCTACTTTATATCCGGCGCAGGATAGCATATATATGGGCTTACTGCCTTATTCTGATAAAGGCGGTAGTAACAAGCTGGACATACACAACTATGAATCTATTTTCCAGTACGGCAATAGAGGTGTGTATTTCCACGCACCTATTGCAGACGGTATAAACGAAAAGCTTTATCAGGATTATAACACTAACCGTAATTATCCCGGATATAAGGTATACGGTTCCGGACTAAAGCTTACGTATCCTAATAGTCACGCTACACTTAATCCGGCGTTTACTGAGCAATACGCTTACTACCAGCAGTGGGATTATATGGTTGCGTTTAACGCAAACTATCCTACCGGTCAGGTTCCTGACGGAGGGGGATATACCGATTCTGATACGGTATATTCGTTGGTAAGTCCGTTTGCTGTTTTTTACGCTTATGATGATGACCTCTTTACTCTGGATAATTATGTCATCACGGGTTGGAGCACAGATCCGGAAGGTAAAAACGGCATATGGTTCGATACTGATACTAATTATGATTCGTTGTCTGCTATGTGTATGCTTCAGCGTGCCGGTATAACCCTCTATGCCCAGTGGACAAAAGTCTGCAATTTCACCCTGGTTGAAGGCGGAAACGGTGCTGATCCCTTTGCGTGGGTAACCTATACCGATGCAATTACCGGTGAAGCAACAACAGACAATAACGTCAAGGCTACTAAAACCTTTAAGTGTATATACGGTACAGAGGTTACTGTAACCAATATCAAAGCTGCCTCAGGTAACGAATTTGCATACTTTACCTGGAACAACAACTATAAGGACAGCGCTACCGATCTGAGGCTCTTATCCGACCGAATACTTACCAATGAGCGTACTTATTCGTTTACGATCGTTGCCCATAGTGCTATGACGGCACAGTTCGTCACTACGGGAAGTAAGGTCGGCTTCTATATCGACCGTAATAACAAGTTATTACGAAGCAACAGCGACCCTTGGGCGTTGTATACAACGTCAGGTTCCCGTACAAACACGGGTGTTGCAAATGATGAAACTATAGACAGTGCACTGTACTATGAATATAAGAGTGATACATCATACAGTATTACGGTATCCGGTTCAACCTATACGGCTTTGAATACGACACATTCTGTACCGTATGATGACATACTTACCCTTATGACGGATAGTGACGGCTTTGTCGGATGGCAGATAAATAACAAGTTTGTAAGCTATGAACCGATCTACAAGCACAGAGTGTCTTGTGATGCAACCGTTACGGCGGTGTATTCGGGAACGGCATCTGCAAGCGTTAATCTGCTGAGCAATTCGGCTGATGTTGCTGTTATCCAGAGAAATGCGCCAAACGGTTATACTTTGGTTGAAAGCGGATTCCTGTTGACTACCGATGCAACGGAGCTCACTTTTGAACAATTGTGTGACAAGTCCGGTGTATACCGACTTACAACGACAGATAAGAGTATCAACGGTACCTTCAAGCTTAGGCTTAAGTCAGGTGCATACTATGGCTACGGTTATGCAATATACAAGGATACTTTGGATAATCTTGTGATCGTAACGACTGACTGGCTATCAATATAATTTCTGCGAAAAGGAAAACTTATTATGGCAGAAGAAATCAAAAACGAAAATACCCAAGTGAAGGAAGAGAAGGCAAAGAAGCCTGCCGCAAAGCGTCCCAGACGTAAGCGCGCCACGGAGCTTCGTCCTATGGAATATCTGTTTATGCAGATATACGATACCAACTCCAACATCATTTTGGGTTATGATGCCACCCTTGTCATCAATGACAAGAAGTTAGGCACACTTACATATGACCGCGTTGCCGCGGTGGCGGGCCGTTCACAGCTTGCCTCCCGTGTCGGCAAGTGGCAGATCGAGGAGGTCTGTGAGCTTATAAAGCGCCAGAACTCCTACGGTAAGCATATCCACCGTATATTTATAACCCTTACGGCAAAATATCTTACCAGAGCTGATTTCTATACCGAATTTACCAAGATATTGGCTAAATACGATATGCCCCACAAGCGCTTTGGCATTCAGATAAACGAAGCCGAGCTTGTGGCAGGTACGGAACAGCTTTTTGAAAATATCAGATTACTGCGTGAGGGCGGAGCAAAGATATGTATTACAGACTTCGGTTCCGAGTCTACCTCACTTCGTAAGCTGGCTACCTTACAGGTAGACTATGTCAAGCTCAATCGCGATTTCACACGTGACGTTGCAACAAGTGAGCGTGCGGCGGGCATTACCGAGGGCATTATAGACCTTTGCGAAAAGCTTAATGTCCTTGTAATAGCAGACGGTATTGACACAAAGGAACAGCTTAACGAAATGAAGAGAATGCGTTGCTTCCTTATAGAGGGCAACTACTTCTCAACTCCCGAAAGGGAAATTGCGGCGTTTTAAGCCGAATGGCTTAAGCTCTAAACTCTAAACTGTAAACTCTAAACCGAACCTTCGGTTTATTGGTATTTGGAAATGAGTTTAGAACTATGAGTTTAGAACTATGAGTTATTAAAAGGGAAGGGCGGTGAAAACTTGGCTGATAAAGATGTTAATAAGAATCCTCCGGGAAATGACCCTGCTGAGAATTCATTAGCAGTCAAGCGATCCGGTAAACAGACTGCCAAATTGCAGCAGCGTATAAAGGTAACAAAATGGATACTGTTTTGTCTGTTGTTACTGGTGATAATTTTATACCTGTTGTTCATATTCTTCTGGCGCGGAGGCCTCGATGGAGAAGGCGGCGGTGATGAACCGGATTATGGAGATTTCACCGTGCAGATCGACGAGGGCAACCGAAATCTCATTTCATTGAGCGAGGATATTGAGTTTGAGGGTGCAACCATAAGGTTGCAAGGTTCAAGTGTTGACGATCTGTGGCATTGTAAGAGATTGTGGATACCCTCAAATATCCAGGATCTGTCCGACGGCGGAGCGCATCACGCTACACATGATATTAAGGATTACGGTAAAGATGTATACTTGATCGAAGGCGCAGAATATGACGAAGAGCCTTTGGAATTGCCCAGTTATTTCGCATATACCTTCTTCCTTAAGAACTGTTCGGATGAAGAGATTCAATATACATATGATTTTGTTCTCGTTGATAGGCTGATCAAAAGTGAACTTGATGCTCTTGAGGCAGTACGTGTTATGATAATACGTAACGGCGAGGAGACCATATGGGCTAATCCAAGTCTTGACGGAACGCCGATTGAGGCGGATACGTTATTGTTTAACGAAGAACCTCGAATCATAACAACTCTTGACAACAGGATCGGTGCCGGCGCAATAGACAAGTATACTATTGTTATGTGGGTCGACGGTGATGATCCAGAGTGTGTTAATGATATCTGGGGTAACCAGTTGAAGTTTGAAATGAACTTTGAAGTTCAGAATAAACTTAAAGATAGTGTCGATGACACTACTTCCGAGACATCGGATCAATAAACAATATTTAGTTACATTTTAGCCGTACTTGCCTTTCCCAGTAGGGAAGGTGGATCACCTTTGGTGGTCGATGAGGAGAACAAAGTTTTACAGACCCTCATTGTTCGGATGGCTAACAACAACCAACTTTGTTATATTTTAGCCGATTTTTTCCTGACTCCCGGGGTTTCACCCCAAGTGTATGGCAGATTGTACACACAAGGAAATCGGGATAGGCGTAAATATATAATATCAATTAATCTTATTTAGGAGGAAATTCCAAAATGAAAAGAAAAGCTTTAATTACAGCTACAGCCGTTCTGCTCGTTGCAGTTATGTGCTTAGCAACCGCATCTTACGCATGGTTTACAGCCGGCGGTGCAACCACCGTAACCACAATTAACCTTTCCGTAAGTGAAGGTGACGCACTTGGTCTTGTTATAGCTCCTGCTAACGCACAGGACGGCAGCTATGATGCTGGTATTTACACCACATCCGCTCTTTCGGCACAGACACTTGCTGATTATGCAATCATTCCTGAAAACGGCAAGCTTCTTCCTGTTTCCACAGCTGGTACTTTTGCTAACACCAAAGACGGTTACTTTGATTTCTGGGAAGCTCCCGCTGATACATTTGATGGTAAGTACTGGGATTCCAATGTGGCTGAGCATGATGAGTATGTTCTCTTCAGCTTTTATGTAAAGGCTACTACTACTGGTGATTATAAAGTTAACTTTACTTCTACTCTCCTTGGCCATACCGACTTTGTTAATACTTGTAAGATTGGTTACAATGTAGCCGAAGCTACCGAGACTGCTGGTGTTCCTGCTGGTACTCCCGGTGCTCTTACAATCGGTAGACCCAATCCCTCTATTCAGAATATCTCTGGTTCAGCTTATAAGCCTTTAGTTGCTGACGGTGGAGCTTCTATTCAGGATATCTATAACGATACCGTTAACGGTGAGTTTGCTGCTAACGTAGACGGTCTCCTCGGTGATACCATTGATGACGATGTTATCGCTTCCGTTCCTCTTAGCTTCTCCGCAGTTGATGAAGTTCAGCTCGTAACTGTTGCTATCTGGGTTGAAGGTCAGGACTACGATACTAAGGGTTCTGTAGAAATTACTGCAGCTGATTTTGTAGCTACACTTGCTGAGGCATAATAAATACTTATACTTAGGTTTTAAAATTTGTTAATTGATATATAGGGCGGTGCTGCCGCCGCCCTCAATATCATTTTGATTATTTGATTAGGATGTTACTATGAATAATAAAAAAAGCACAGTAAAAATAATATTTGATATAATAGCGACTGTATTAATTATTGCGTATGTATTAGTGGCATTGGCAATTTCCGTGTCGGTGTTTACATCAATGAGGACAGGACATCCTTCTTTATTTGGTTATTCATTTATGTTTGTAAAGACAGATTCAATGGAAGGTGATGCTGAGGATGCTATTTTTAAAGGCGACATGGTACTGTGTAAGCAGCAGGATAACTATGAATCGTTAAAAGTCGGACAGATTATTGCATATACAGTAACGGTTCCTGATGATAATAATGTGCCTGTTGAGATTGTAAAAATCCATAGAATTGTTGAGGTTGAAGCAAACAATTATATTACCAAGGGTGATAATACACCTGCAATCGACGAGTATAGAGTTGCTCCACATTGGATATTGGGTGTTTACGAAGGTACTCGTGTCCCCGTTCTCGGTTCAATATTTGAATTTCTCCAGTCCCAGAACGGTATCCTTTTCTGCCTTGTGGTACCTATGGCGGCATTCTTCATCTATGCTCTTTATAAGTTTGTAAAGGCTATGATCGAATATAAAATGACAAAAGCAGCTCCCGCCGACGGTGAGCTTACCGAAGAACAGAAGCAGGCTGCTATTGCCGAATATCTTGCAAAGCAGGCAGCTGAAGCAAATAAAGACGAAAATAATACGGATAATACATCCGAAGAATAGAATAATATCTGCCTCCCCTTTGAGTTCTAAACTCTAAACTCATAACTCTAAACTTTCTGTACTTTATATGATTGCTTAAGTTATGAGTTTAGAACTATGAGTTTAGAGTTGATAAGGTTTATCCTGACCTTATGGTAGCTCACCCGGGGAGGGCAGTAAAAAACTCTAAACTTTAAACTGTAAACTCATAACTTGTATATGAATTCAGAGTTGAGAGCTTAGATTTAGCCGGGTATCCCGGAAAAACAATCTCTGGCACAGAGAGAAAATACTTCATCAAAGGAAGGTACAGCATATGGAAAATTTAGCATTATTTATCAAGGAGTTTACCGGTGTCTTTGTCGGTGGTCTGTGGAAGATCATAACCGGAATATTCTGGGGTATTGTTGATGTTTTCAATATTCCTAAATATATAAAGGTCTTTGGTAACTATAAGGCGGAGTTTGGTGCAGTAGAGTGGATTCTTGCGATCCTCGTTGCGGTCGTTGTTTTCGCGCTGCTTTTGGTTATTATATTCTTCGTAGGTCTTCTTATAAGAAAGTATATACATAACCGTGTTAACCTTGTTTCCCGTGCCGAGATGATGGAGGAGATCGGTAACCTTAACCGTGAAATAGTTAAGCTTACACGTGAAAAGGAAAGAATCCTTGCTATGAAGGTCAATCCTCTTGACCCCAGACCCGAGTTTGATCCGGAAAAGCCTGAAACTGAAAATACAGAAACCGAAGAGAAGATGCTTACCGACGAGGATATCGGTCGTTTTTACAAGCTCAAGATGGTTGACCGTCAGTACGAGAACTATGTTGCTCCCGTATATAACACCGACATCACCCTTCCCGAGATCTGTGATATGTTCCGTAACTTTGCATGCTCCCGTATGGGTCTGTTCTATGAGATAAAGACTATCCGTCTTTTCCTCGCTTCATTTGCATCAACCCGACTCCTTATTCTCCAGGGTATTTCCGGTACAGGTAAAACATCCTTACCTTACGCCTTCGGTAAGTTCACACAGAACGATACGACAATAGCTTCGGTACAGCCCTCTTGGCGTGACCGTACCGAGATATTCGGTTACTTCAATGAGTTTACCAAGCGTTTCAACGAGACCGAGGTATTAAAAAAGATGTACGAGGCAAAATATACCGATGACGTATACCTCACCATCCTCGACGAGATGAACATCGCCCGTGTTGAGTATTACTTTGCAGAGCTTCTGTCCATCCTTGAGATGCCTACCCGTGACGAGTGGGTAATTGACCTCGTTCCCTCCGCTTGGCCTACCGACCCCAAGATGGTAGTAGAAGGCCGTATGACCCTTCCTCAGAATATGTGGTATATCGGTACAGCTAACAACGACGACTCTACCTTTGCCATCACAGACAAGGTTTACGACCGTGCAATGCCTATCGATATCAATACCAAGGGCAAATATTTCGATGCTCCCTATACCGAGAACCTTTCTCTCTCCTTTACACACCTCGAATCTATGTTCGA
>JAFQHD010000108.1 GCA_017398145.1 Clostridia bacterium | reverse complement strand
TTTGTTTGATAATAATTAGTATATTTGCATATAAAATAGTGCCACTTCAGTTATAAATTGAAGTGGCCATAATTAAATGCTGTGAATATTATGGAGAAGGGGGGATGTTGCGATAAAGAGGTGAATGCGGGGATCAACTGCACACTTGACAGCCTCATAAGCCGCATCGATATCACCCACCGTCGCTCTTGCAAGAGAAGCAACGGTACAGTCCTTGACCGTCTTTGCTATTGTATTTACAGACTCAAAGTCTCCCTTGGAGGAGATAGCAAAGCCTGCTTCTATAACATCCACTCTTAACTTTTCGAGACGCTTGGCAACCTTGATCTTTTCCTCAAGGTTCATACTGCAGCCGGGAGACTGCTCACCGTCACGAAGGGTGGTGTCAAAAATTTTGATTTGTTTCATTGTTATACTCCTACGAATTATTTGAGTGAAATGACACCTTCGGTGTCGTGAAATTCCTTGCAGGAGTGAAATGACCTTACGGTCGTGAAATGCACATAACTGTGCGTTAAGGTAACTTTTCGACGAGTCGAAAAGTATTTTAATTATAATTGATTTTCGCCAAAGCGAAAATCTTCCTTAACGAAAGCCATAGGCTTTCATTTCACGATGCGTTAGCATCATTTCACGGCGAAGCCATTTCACGACGGCTATGCCGTCATTTCACTGCAATAGGCACTATTGCACTATTGCTCCCTTGTCTGCCGAAGAAACCATCTTGGAATATCTTGCAAGATAACCCTTGACCTCACGCTTTTTGATAGTCATGGTATTCTTACGCTCTTCCATTTCTTCGGGGGAAACTTCGATGTCTATTTTGTATTCGGGAATGTTTATTGAAATGATATCCCCTTCCTTGATATATGCGATAGGTCCTCCGAGGGCTGCCTCGGGGGATACGTGTCCGATGGATGCACCGCGGGTAGCACCCGAGAAGCGTCCGTCGGTGATAAGAGCGACCTCCTTGTCAAGTCCCATACCGCAGATAGCGGAGGTGGGAGAAAGCATCTCTCTCATACCGGGACCGCCTGATGGTCCTTCGTATCTGATAACTACAACGTCACCCGACTTGATGGCACCTGCATAGATGGCTTCAATAGCCTCCTCCTCAGAGTCGAACACTCTTGCAGGACCCTTGTGTACAAGCATTTCGGGGGCAACAGCGCTTCTCTTAACTGCAGCCCCGTTGGGAGCAAGAGAGCCGAAGAGCACCGCAAGACCGCCTGTCTTGGTATATGGATCGTCATAGTCACGGATAACGCCGTTATTCTTCTTTTCGATGCCGTCTACATTTTCGCCTACCGTCTTACCGGTCACGGTCATAACAGAGGTATCTAACTTACCGTGCTTCTTAAGCTCGTTCATTACGGCATATACACCGCCTGCGTCCTGAAGATCCTGCATATGATGGTGACCTGCGGGAGCAAGGTGGCAGAGGTTAGGTGTAACCTCACTTATTTCGTTTACCATATGAAGGTCAAGCTTTACGCCTGCCTCATAGGCAATAGCTGTAAGGTGGAGAAGTGAGTTGGAGGAACAGCCCAGCGCCATATCAACGGTAAGAGCATTCTTAAATGCTCCCTCTGTCATAATGTCAAGGGGCTTGAGATCTTCCTTGACGAGATCAACTGCGCGCATACCTGCCATCTTTGCAAGTCTCTGTCTTGCTGCATAAACTGCAGGGATGGTACCGTTGCCTCTCAGACCCATACCCAGAACCTCGGTAAGACAGTTCATGGAGTTTGCGGTAAACATACCCGAGCAGGAGCCGCATCCGGGACAAGCGTTTTCTTCGTAGTACTCAAGGTCGCTTTCATTCATGGTGCCGTTCTTATAAGCACCTACCGCCTCAAATACAGAGTTTAAGTCCATAGCCGCGCCCTTGTCGGAGCAGAGAGAGAGCATAGGACCGCCGGAAACGAAAATGGAGGGGATGTTAAGTCTTGCCGCCGCCATAAGCATACCGGGAACTATCTTGTCGCAGTTGGGTATGAATACAAGTCCGTCAAAGGCGTGTGCCTTTGCCATACATTCAACGCTGTCTGCGATTATCTCACGGGTTACAAGAGAGTATTTCATACCCTCGTGACCCATAGCAATACCGTCGCATACACCGATAACGTTGAACTCCATGGGAGTACCGCCGTTAGCTAAAACTCCGTCCTTTACCGCTCTTGCGATAGTCTGGAGGTGGATATGTCCGGGGATGACCTCGTTAAAGGAGTTTACGATACCGATAAGAGGCTTTCTGATCTGTTCGTTTGTATAACCCATTGCCTTGAGCAGAGAGCGCTGAGGTGCACGCTCTGCTCCGCTTTTCATTTTATCACTTCTCATGATGCACCTTAATAAATCTTTATTTTTTGTAGAATCTAACATTCAAAATGCAAAATGCAAAATTCAAAATGCAAAATTGATGTTGAAAACCGCTTGACGGTTTTCTTCTTTGGGTTCTAATTTTTAATTAGGTTTATGCCTGCACAATTAGTTATTGATGAACTTGTCTTCTTCGTTGTTCCAGCTGTAGAGCTTTCTGATCTCCTCACCTACAACCTCGGAGGGATGCTCTGCTGCAAGCTTTCTCATAGCTCTGAAGTGAGCCTGACCGCCTGCGGGGGACATATCGAGGAGGAATTCCTTTGCAAAGGAGCCGTCCTGGATATCACGAAGGATCTTCTTCATAGTCTTCTTGGTCTCTTCGGTGATAACCTTGGGACCTGTGATGTAGTCACCGTACTCAGCGGTGTTGGAGATGGAATATCTCATACCTGCAAAGCCGGACTGATAGATAAGGTCAACGATGAGCTTCATCTCGTGGATACACTCAAAGTATGCGTTTCTTTCGTCATAGCCTGCCTCAACGAGGGTCTCGTAGCCTGCCTGCATAAGAGCGCAAACACCGCCGCAGAGAACTGCCTGCTCACCGAAGAGGTCTGTCTCGGTCTCGGTACGGAATGTTGTCTCAAGAACGCCTGCACGGGCACCGCCGATAGCAAGAGCATATGCAAGAGCCTTCTGCTTAGCCTGACCGGAAGCATCCTGATGAACTGCAACCAGACAAGGAACACCCTTACCTGCCTGATACTCACTTCTAACTGTATGACCGGGGCCCTTGGGAGCGATCATTGTAACGTCAACGTATGCGGGAGGAACGATCTGTCCGAAATGGATAGCAAAGCCGTGAGCAAACATAAGCATATTTCCCTCTTCGAGGTTGGGCTCGATATCCTTCTTGTACATAGCCGCCTGCTTCTCGTCATTGATGAGGATCATAATGATATCAGCCTTCTTAGCTGCCTCTGCTGCTGTGTAAACCTCAAAGCCCTGCTTCTCAGCCTTTGCCCAGCTCTTTGAGCCCTCGTAAAGACCGATGATAACGTTGCATCCGCTTTCCTTTGCATTAAGTGCGTGTGCATGTCCCTGGCTGCCGTAGCCGATAACTGCAATAGTCTTTCCCTTTAATAAGCTCAGGTCACAATCCTGTTCGTAATACATATCTGTCATTGTTCTAATCTCCTTAGTATATAAAAATTTTATTTAACTTTTTGTTATTCACTATTCTCTATTCGTTATTCACTATTCACTAAATAAAAACAAGTGAATAATGAATAGTGAAGAGTTAATAGATAATAGTGTAGGTTGAAAATAGTTTCTTTCAGAAACTATTTTCTTCCTTGATTTTACATTTAATCTTTTATCGTTACGGTTCCTCTGTCAAGAGAAACTGTACCTGTACGGCAAAGTTCAAGAATGCCGTAAGGCTTCATAAGCTCGATAAATGCATCAAGTTTTCCGCTTTCACCCGTTACAAGAATACAGAGTGAAGTAGGTGTAAAATCTATGATGGTGTTACGGAAAATATTTACCGCATCCATAATTTCGCGTCTGGTCTCGGAGTTGGTCTGCACCTTGATGAGTATAAGCTCACGGGATACGATAGAATCGGGAACCATCTCCTTAACTACATGAACGTCATGGAGCTTTTCAAGCTGCTTGATTATCTGATCACGGTCGCCGTCCTCACCTGTCATGGTGATGGTCATACGGGAGTAACGCTTGTCCTCGGTCTCACCAACGACCATACTGTCGATGTTAAAGCCTCGGCGTCCGAACATACTGGATATTCTGGTCAGGACGCCGAAGTGGTTGGAAACAAGCATACTGATTATAAACTTTTTCATATCGGCATCCTCCTTAATTTATTACAAGATCGTTTACCGTGCCGCCTGCAGGAATCATGGGAAGAACCCTTTCGTCGCTGTCGATAACACAGTCGATAAGTACCGGACCCTCTGTAGAAAAGGCGTCCTTCAATGCTGCATCAAGCTCTTCGATGTTGGTTGCTCTGTAACCCTTGCCGCCGAATGCCTCTGTTAATTTCACAAAATCTGTCTTACGCTCAAGGGTGGTCTCGGAATAATGCTTCTGATAGAACATAGTCTGCCACTGTCTTACCATACCAAGCACTCCGTTGTTCATAAGAACCACAACAAGGGGAAGGTTCTGAGAAACGGCGGTTGCCATCTCGTTTAAGTTCATACCGAAGCTTCCGTCACCGGTAAAGAGAACCGTTCTCTTACCTGTAGCAACACAGGCACCGATTGCGGCACCCATACCGAAGCCCATGGTACCAAGACCGCCGCTGGTAATAAGGGTCTTTGGGGTCTCGAAGTTATAATGCTGTGCTACCCACATCTGATGCTGACCTACGTCGGTCGCTATGGGAGTGTCGGGGTTGGTATATTCGTTTACCTTTTCGATTATCTTGAAGGGAGAAAAACCTTCCTGCTTTGCAGAGTTTTCTCTTTCATACTCCTTTATCTTCTCTATCTCGCACCACCACTCCATATGGGTTGTGGGCTCGATACGATCGAGAAGCTTAAGCAGTACCTCCTTAACGTCTCCTACTATACCGAGATCAACACCGATATTCTTGTTTATCTCTGCTGCATCAACATCTATATGTATGATCTTGGAGTTCTTAAGATATGCGGCACGGTTACCCGTTGCTCTGTCGCTGAAGCGGCAACCGAGTGCTATAACAAGGTCTGCCTTATTCTTAACTACGGTGGAAGAATAGATACCGTGCATACCAACCATACCTAACTTGCGGTGGGAGGATGCGGGAACTGCACTCAGACCCATCATACTGGTACCGATAGGAGCATCCGTCTTCTCGGCAAGCTCTGCTACCTCTTTTTCAGCCTCACCGATGATAACGCCGCCGCCTACGAAAATGTAGGGCTTTCTTGCTGCCTTGATCATCTCAACGGCTTTTTCTATCTGATCGTCATTATACTTGGGCTTTGAAAGTTCGGGAAGAATGTCCTTGCACTCAAAGTCACAGTCTGCAATCTGAACGTCCTTGGGAATATCTATAAGCACAGGTCCGGGTCTGCCGGAGCGTGCAATCTGAAATGCCTCACGGATAGTATCCGCCAGCTTAGTAACATCCTTTACAAAATAACTGTGCTTGACTACGGGGAGTGTAACGCCTGTGATGTCTACCTCCTGAAAGCTGTCACGTCCGATAAGACTGCAGGGTACGTTACCCGTGATAAATACCACGGGAACGGAATCAAGATATGCGTTTGCAATACCTGTTACAAGGTTGGTAGCTCCGGGACCTGAGGTAGCAAATACCACACCTACCTTACCGGTTGCTCTGGCGTAGCCGTCACCTGCGTGGGCTGCGCCCTGTTCGTGGGCGGACAGAACATGCTTGATTCTGTCTCTGCTTTTATAAAGCTCATCGTAGAGATTGAGAACTGCACCTCCCGGATAGCCGAACACTACCTCTGTGCCCTGCTCTATGAGAGTCTCTACAACAATTTGCGCTCCTGTCATATTTTCCTCCTAAGTGCCCCGGGCACTCCGATAATCGCATTACATATCAGTAAACCGACTATTCAATGCCCGATGGGAAATAAACTTAAATATTAAAAAATTGAGCTTATGGCTACAGTTAAGCCATAAGCTCTGATAATATTTCAATAAAAATCCGCTTTTCGGGGAGAATACTGATATCCTATCATCACACATGGGCACAACTAACAGCGCTATTCGGTTTGGTTCTAAGCACGAGTAGTGTTAGACCTATAATAGCGCAGACTATTGCGTTCAGTGTAATAACTGTAAACATCACTTTACTCCTTTAACTGAATAAAGGAATTATATCACTATTCTGAACTCTTGTCAATAGAAAATCAATAATTTGTTAATATTTTTGAGTCCGGCTATATTACTTCTTTTGGGGACGGAAAATACGGATCCTGTCAGGAATGACCTCGATCTCAACGTCGCTTATCTCGGGGCTCTGCTCACCGTCGATGGTCCAGGTTATATTCTCCTCGGTCTCGACCCTTATCTTAGGTGTTTTTATAAGTATCATATTTTTGTCGTCATTGAAGATACCCTTTGACAGATTGCCGAGAATGTTGCTGACCTCCACTACGTTTTTCGGTGTCTTGATAAGCAGCACCTCAAAAAGTCCGTCGTGGAGAGATACCTCATCCTTCGGAAAGGATAAAAGTCCCGCAAAGGAACGGGTGTTAGTCACGGAAACGTATATAAAGTCGTCCTCTATCACTCCGCCCTCATAGGTGAGCTTGACGTGATAGGATTTTATGTTTCCGAGCTCTGCCGCACCGTTAAGCACGTATGCAAAGTGTCCTAAAATGTTCTTTGCGGACTGTGGTGTGCTATAAGATACCTTGGTGAATGCACCGAAGGAGGCAATATAAGAGAAAAATGCTATATCTCCAAATCTGCCTATATCGTGGTACTTAGGCTCACCCTCTACCACAGCCTCTGCCGCTTTCTTTATGGTCTTGGGAAGTCCCAGATTGTTCGCCATGTCGTTGGTGGTGCCACAGGGAATATATCCTATGGGCTGACATTCTTCTCTGCCTGAGGTCAGCATACCCGTTATCGCTTCGTTCAGAGTCCCGTCTCCTCCGCAGCATATGACAACGTCATAATCCTGCGCCATGCCTTGTACGTAGGCAGTACAATCCCATCTGGCAGCGGTGGTCAGCACGGTGGGCTGATATCCGTGGGCGCAAAGAGTCTCTATTATAGCGAACATCTGTCCTCGCACCGCCTGCTTTCCTGCGGTGGGGTTTACTATCATCAACGCCCTTTTACGGTTTTCGTCCATAACTCCTCCATTATAATATAATAAAGAAACTTTTAGGCATTTTATTATCTTATTATAATATTATTCATATATTTTGTCAACATTACTCTATAGTAAATGGTTAAATATTTGTAACTTAGTTTGTTTTTTATACTATATCGCTTTGATATATGCTATAATTTTCCCATCGGAGGTGCCTATGACTAAAGAATTGAAATTAAAGGACTATCTTTTCGGGGACAGAAGCTTCTATTCCCACGTTATAAAAATACTTATACCCATCATCATCCAAAATACCGTTACAAATGTAGTCAGCTTGCTTGACAATGTAATGATAGGACGCGTGGGTACCCTTGAAATGTCGGCGGTTGCCATAGTCAACCAGCTGCTCTTTATCTTCTATATCTGTATCTTCGGCGGTATCTCGGGTGCGGGTATATTCTCTGCTCAGTTTGCAGGCGCAGAGGACCACGAGGGTGTAAGAAACTGCTTCAGATTCAAAACTTATATCGCTTTTAGTATGTTTGCCATAGCTTTGGCGGTATTCCTTATATTCCCCGAGCAGCTTGTCTCAATGTATCTCGCCGAGGGTACAAGTCCCGCGGATGCATCGGCTACCATGGGCTTTGCCCGCGACTATCTGTTCGTGATGCTGATAGGTATACTTCCATTTGCCCTGTCGCAGGTCTATGGAAGTACCCTTCGCGAAACAGGAGAAACAAAACTGCCTATGATAGCCAGCGTTGCCGCGATTCTGGTAAATCTCGTACTGAACTATATCCTTATCTTCGGCAACAAGGGTCTGCCCTTTCTTACCTTTGCCCCTATGGGAGTTGTGGGTGCGGCTATAGCAACCGTAATATCCCGTTTTACAGAGCTTCTTATCATCATTCTTGCAGTTCACCGTAAAAACAACAAATACGAGTTTACCCGTAAGCTCTGGGCAAGCTTTAAGATCCCAAAGGCTCTTACACTCAATATTTCCAAAAAGGGCACTCCCCTTCTTGCAAACGAGTTTCTTTGGTCGCTTGGTGTTGCGATGCTTCTCCAGTGTTATTCGGTAAGAGGTCTGGATGTTGTAGCGGCTACTAACATCACCCAGACGGTAGCAAATCTCTTTAACGTAGTATTCCTGTCCATCGGTAACGCAGTTGCCATCATGGTGGGTCAGCAGTTAGGCGCAGGTAAAACAGAGGAGGCAAAGCTCTCCGTATGGAGACTGCTCTCTCTTACGGTTATATCCTGTATCGTTATGGGAGGACTGATGATACTGACAGCCCCCTTTATTCCGAGAATATATAACACCACGGATACGGTAAGACATACCGCCACCGAGCTTCTCGACGTCGTAGCGGTAGCAATGCCCTTTATGGGATTCTCTCATACCTGCTACTTCACCCTGCGCTCGGGCGGTAAGACCTTTATAACTCTTATCTTTGATTGCGCTTTTATGTGGTTCGGCTCCTTTGCCACTGCGTTTATATTGGCACACTATACCTCGCTGCCCATAATACCGCTCTATGCAATAGTACAATCCCTTGAGATAATAAAATGTATCATCGGCTTCGTACTTGTCAAAAAGGAAGTTTGGGTGAATAATCTGGCGAAGCAAGCAACGTAATACAAAACACTATATCTTATGAAAATATTATACGCTAAGGATATTACGGCAAAAAACTCCTTTGCTATTAAAAAGCAAAGGAGTTTTTTCATTAAAATTCATATTTAGCTTTTTGTGCCTATATCACTTAATTCTTCATTACCTAAACCTCTGTCAAATCCGGTGTAGGTACAGTTATCCACAAAAATTGCAAATCCGTCTTCACCGCAGGTATTGCCGATGATACCGCCGAACCAGTTTTTATAGTTATCTGCATCAACGTTCACCACATCCAATTTTCCAGTGTTTTCACAATTTGTGATCTTCAGGTCAGCGTTAGCTGATTGAATATTCTTTTCGTCGGGTTTATCGGAATCTGTTGTCAAAAGAAGTCCCGTGCCGACACGACCGACGATACCGCCGGCGATACGAGAAACGGTCATTATCTCGGCATCCTCATCTGTCATAGAGTCAGCCGCTGCCGTTATTGAAAGAGTGCCGCTGTTGATGCACTTATCGATCGTTGTTAAAACATTTGCCATTCCCCAGTTACCGACAACACCACCGATATAACCGTTAACTTTATCAACCGTGATATTGCCGCTGTTTTCGCAGTCGGAGATCGAAATCGAAACGTCATCACCCATTTCAAGACAAACAGGCATATCCATAAAGCTGATGATGCCGCCGGCATTTAATGTTGAATTGATACTGCCTGTATTTTCACAGCCGTCAACAACTATGTTGGTATCTACGGGATTGCTGTTCATAAGCCAATAAGCAATGATACCGGCACAATGCTGTCCTTCGGAGGTAAGAGAACCTGAGTTTTTGCAATCCTTGATCTCAATGTCTCCCGTTTCGCTCATAAAGCTGCCTAAAACACCGCCTACGGCTACAGTTCCGTTACTCAGCTCAGCTTTGTTTTCACATTTTTCGATCATGATGCTGTCGCCCTTTTCGTTATCGTTGTCACCGATACAGCTCATATGACCGATGATACCGCCGGTATAATCTTTGGAGCTTACAACTCCGTTATTTACACATTCGGAAACGGTAACGCAATAATCGTTGCGGTCGTTTGAAAGCATACCTACGATACCGCCTGCATATTGCTGTCCCTTAACTTCACCGTTATTTTCGCAATTAACGACCTCAGCACCGCGGCTCATATACGTCTCACTGCCTGTAGCAGAAACGAAAACCTTACCCGCTATACCGCCTGCGACAGCTAAATATTCACCGTCCTTGATCTCACAGTTGAGTGTTCCGTTATTGTTACAGCTTGAGATCTTACCTTCATACATTACACCCGCAACACCGCCGACAGAATCTACATTGTCGCCCGTAAAGATAAGCTCGCCGTTGTTGTCACAATGATCGATATTACCGTTGCAAACACCTGCTAAACCGCCGATATAGCTCATTGCACCGTCCTTTACCTGCGTGATCTTACCTGCAAAGGAACAGTTTTTGATGGTAGAATAATTGATACCTCTTTCTTCACCCTCGTCAACCATACCGCTGTCAACGCCGCCGTTTGCGTTACCTGCAACACCGCCGCAGGTTGCGTCATAGCAGTCAAATATTGCATTCACCGAGCAACCGTCAATAACACCCTCATAAAGCAGCTGTCCCGTGATACCGCCAACGTTACAAGAATTACCGGAAACTGCAATATAAGAGCTATCAAGGTTAACGTTTTTTACAGTGCCGCCAACCTTTTCAAACAAGCCGTAATCGTTTGTCGAATTTTCTCCGGCAGTTCCACAGTTGGTGTTGATATACAGTCCGGAGACGGTGTAGCCTTTTCCGTCAAATACGCCGTCAAATTCTACGGTGTCAAAACCTATAGGCATCCAAGAATATTCAGGAGCCGTGTTTGACCAGTTATCAAAATCCGAAATATCATTGATTGTAATATCTGCCGTTAAAACATAATATGCATCTTTATATTCACTCTTAAGTTCCTTTGCCTCTGCGGTCATTTTTTCGTGGAGCAGTGCTAACTCTGCCGCATTGGATATCTGATAGGGATCGTCTTCGGAACCGTCACCTCCTGCAAACTCGGTTGCGGGGATCAGATATTTTCCCTCGGGGAGATCACGGAACAGATATTCATATTCTGTCTCACCGCTCTGGTTCGGTTCTTCGTTATTGCCGGTTTCGATGGGATCATCAATTACCTTGCTGTCAGAGCAAGCACCCAGCATACATACGAGCAACGCCAATGATAAGAATAACGCAAAAAATCTTTTCATATTTTAATCCTCCTGTTTTTTTGCAAAGCCTTCGTTTAATCTGTTCTTTTCGGTTTCAGACATAGAAATAAAGGTTTTCGTATTCAACATACCCGCATTATACAGCTCGGTATAATTTTCTTCCTTATCTAAGTCCGAATAAGTACAAGTAACGGTTAAATAGTTTACGCTCATTTTATAGGTCACGGAAGCACAGGAAAGAGCTTCGATATCGGCATACTCGGCTCTCATACTGTTCTCCAATTCCGCCTTTTGAGCATCGTCATATCCGGATACGGGAATATAAACGGTTTCTACCAATTGCTTGACTATATCATCCTTATATCCGTAGTCTGCACAACTAATGATACCGTCTGCCTGCTTAAGGGCGAAGCTTGCCGTATCCATATTGAACATAGACTGAAAATGTACGATATAAGTACCCTCAAACACAGCCTCGTAATCACCGTTGTCTACAGTTATATACTGGTTAGAATCAGGGACAGGCTCGGGGGGAGGCACCGGCTTTATTATAAAATACGCAATAAGTCGACCTATCAAAAACGCGCACAGCACCACTGCCAATATTACAACTATGTTCGTTTTTTTCTTTGGCTGTTTCTCATTATTACTGCCGGATGTTTTGACCGTATTAAGATCTGCTTTTGTCTCTGTAACGGGTTTTGTGGGGGTTTCTGACGGCTGTTGCGCCCCACAATGATTGCAGAACTTAGTGTTGTCGGGTATCTGCTTGCCGCAGTTTGAACAATACATATTTGATTCCTCCTTAATAAAAATTTGATGATCTTTGCCTTGACAAACAAAACGCTCGTAAATATCACTATTTGGCATTATACACCAACTCGTACATTTTGTCAACATTTGTACAATTGTTTCTGTTATAAAATTTGTAAGGGTTTATACTATTTGTATAAGTTATATGAGGACGGTGATCATTATTTCAAGAATCGGAAAAATAATCAAGGAATATCGAAAGAAGAACAATCTTACTCAATTTCAGTTAGCTGAACGCATAGAGGTTAGCGAGTTTTATATTTCAGCTTTGGAAACCGGAGCAAGAAATCCCGGAAGAAAGGCTCTTGTAAAGTTAGCCACCGAAATGAACGTTCCCATAGATTCCCTGTTAGATATCGAGACCGATTACAGCTTGAGATATGCATCTGATGATATTTATAAAAAAATAGAAGCCCTTCCCGAGGAGAAAAGGGCTTTGGCTGTTGACCTGATATACGGAATTATAGAAACATTGGCAAAAGACAAAACCGACTGTTCATGATACAGTCGGTTTTATTAATATTTTATTTCGTCAGAAACTCTAAGATCTCTCCCTTTTTTTCAAGGAAAATTTTCAAAATTTCACCGTGATCGCAATTCTTAATAATATCGCATCGTAGAAGGTCTTCACCCACATTCCGTGAAAGCCCCTCGGATACGGTGGTAGATACATCGGTATCATCCGCTCCTATGAGAAGCCACGTGTTAACGCCGCCTAAATCAAGTTTTTGGGCAACATCGGATATCCTTTCCGCCTCAAATCTCGCTGCTGCGGCTTTCTCCTCGGCTATTGCGGTAAAGACTGTACTGCTCTTGTCACCGTAGGCGAACTTCATTTTTTCGGGCTCGTATACCGACGGGTCATTTTTCTTTGGAACTCTCAGCTCGGGATAAAGCTCATCCGAGAGCTTCATTCTTCCCTCGCCCTTGATATAAGGAATAATACTGTTGGTCACACCGTCAAGTCCGCCTGCTACGACCGACGCATATCTGAAGGTCTCGGGATAGGCAGAGGCAAGCTCAAGTGCTCCCGTGCCGCCCATGCTGTAACCTATCAGGCTGATCCGTTCTCTGTCGATTCCGTATTCCTTACAGCAGCTTTCAACCAAAGCTACCATCTCTTCTCCCCTCTTTGCCCAACCGCAGGAGGCGGGTGGTGTCTGGGGCATTATCACGTAGGCGGGAAGGGCACCCAGCTTTCCGTTATACATATAAACCGGAATATCATCGACAGAGGTGTTGACCATATTATCTAAATTCTCTTCATCGCTTATCTTGGGGTCTGCCTTAAGATAAGAGCTGTGAAGCATAACGATAAGAGGCATATCCTTATGCGCTCCGTCGGGTACATACAGCCAGTAAGGAAGTGTCTTATCCCCTGTCTGCCAATACTGCTTGCTGAAATTATCCGTAACATCAACAGGCATCTCTTCTTCTGTATCTGCATCGGTCTTGAAAGAAACTGCATTGAAATGCATGACCGCTGCAACTGCCGCAACCGATAAAACAATTACGGTAACAAGTAATATAACTAAAGCTTTTTTCATAATTTCATCCTGTTTATAATCGAAAAACCGACTTGAAGTCGGTCTTTCTTATTCGTTTATCATTCTGATAAGCTCTCCGAGCACAGGCTCGAACTTTGCGCCATACCAGTGGTTTTCTTCCTCAGCGGTTGCTCGAATACAGCAGAGGACGTAGTCTGCGGCGATCTTCGCTGACTCGTATGCGCTCTTTCCTCTTACAAGAGCTCCTGCAAAGGCGGAAGCATATATATCGCCGGTACCGTGACAACTGTTGGGAAGGAATTCGTGCTCGTAGTAAGCATATTCGCCCTTTTCGTACACGACGACGCCTGTTTTACCCTCTTCATAGGAAATGCCTGTAAGTATGATATTCTTAGCTCCGAGAGCGCTCATCTTGGAAAGCAGCTCGTCTATATATGCTCTGTCATAGTCGGTCTTATATTCCATATCGCAAAGAAATGCAGCCTCGGTGATGTTGGGAACAAGGTAATCTGCCTTACCGCAAAGACCCTTCATTGCATCTACGAACTCGGCATCAAAGCCGGGATAGAGCTTTCCGTTGTCTGCCATAGCGGGGTCAACGATGTTGATACATCCCTCTCTGCCCACCGAATCAAAGATATCGGCAACATAGTCTATCTGCTTTGTACTTCCGAGATAGCCTGTGTAGATAGCATCGAACTTGATGCTTTGCTTGATCCAATGATCCTTTATTGCGGGCATATCCTCGGTGAGATCACGGAAGGTATAGCCGGAAAATCCCGCGGTATGGGTAGAAAGCACAGCCGAAGGAAGTACTGCACACTCAACGCCGCAGGCAGAAACCACGGGAAGCGCAACGGTAAGCGAGCACTGTCCCACGCAGGAAATATCCTGAATAGTTAATAATCTTTTATATGACATATTTTTACACCTCAATTCTGTTATGAATTATAGCTTCATTTTGGTGATATGTATATATTCAGAATAATATATTTTTATAATACCAGTTTGCGGCGGTTGCGGCGGATACGATTGATATGTCTTTCAAAGTCTCCGCTTTCGATAAGCTCGGCAAGAACGAACTGCTCAAACACGGGCACGGTACAGGAATAGAAGCCTAACTTCTCTGTAAAAGTATCGGCAAGAGCCTTTGGAAGTATCATATATCCCACACGTATAGAGGGAGCAACCGTTCTTGAAAAAGTGTTAAGATATATCACCCTGCCGTCAGCATCAAGAGAAAAAACCGTATCCTCGTGCTTCTTAGAAATAGTAAGCTCGGAATCATAGTTATCCTCAACTATATAACCGTCTCGTTTTTTTGCCCAGCGGATATATTCGTTAAGCTTGGAGGCATCTGCGGTCACGTTACTCGGGAAGCTGTTTAAGGGTGTTATATGAAGTACCGTAGCATCGGTGCGTTCAAGCTCGGCGGTCTTTATGCCGTCACCGCCTAATTTGAGCATATCGCACTCCACGCCCAAGGAGGAATAAACTCGTCGTATCTTATCGTAGGAAGGATCCTCAAGTCCAAAGACCCTCTCCTTGCCCAGAAGCTGAACGATAAGGGTATACAAATATTCAGCGCCGGAGCCTATGATTATCTGACTCGACTCTACCTGTATTCCGTTGCTTCTGGCAAGATAGTCCGCTATCGCCTTCCGAAGCTCCGAACAGCCGTGGTTGGGAGACTTGATAAGGATGCGTTCACCGTAATCGCTTAATACCTTTCGTATGATCTTAGCCAACACGGAAAACGGAAAATCCTGTTTGGAGTTATGATAAGTTGTTGTTTGAGCGTTCCTTGCTTTCTCACCTATGCTGATAAAATCATTTTCACGGTAGATAACATAATAACCGCTTCTTTGTCTTGCCTCCACGTATCCCTCGTCGCAAAGTATGGCGTAAGCATGCTCAACGGTGATAACGCTTACTCCTGTCTCCTCGGCAAGAAGTCTTTTTGAAGGCAGCTTTGTGCCGTATTTATAAATATTATCTACAATATCCTCTCTTAACTGAAGATATAGCTGCAGATATGCGCTTTTGTTTGAATCTGTATCAATACTGTATTTCATCTGATCATATCACTTTCTGCGTCACTTGATGAATTCAGTATACCAAAAACCCACCTGCATTGCAAGTGGGTTTGCATAATTATAAGGAAAACCGCACCCTCGAGTTATGAGGATGCGGTATTAATGTACTTTATGCGATTACGGATGCAAACACTTGTTTGCTATTCGCCGAGGTATGCTTTCTTGATATCGTCGTTGTTCATCATTTCCTTGGCGTCGCCCTCGAGGACTATGGAACCTGTTTCAAGAACATAAGCACGGTCTGCGATAGACAGCGCCTTCTTTGCGTTCTGCTCAACGAGGAGTACCGTTGTTCCCTCCTTGTTGATCTCCTGAATGATGTCGAAGATCTCTGTAACAAGCAGAGGTGACAGACCCATACTGGGCTCGTCGAGGAGAAGGATATCGGGGTGGGACATAAGGGCACGGCCCATAGCCAGCATCTGCTGCTCACCGCCGGAGAGGGTGGATGCGATCTGATTCTTACGCTCCTTAAGTCTGGGGAAGCGCTTATATACCATCTCGATGTCATCCTTGAAGGTAACGTTCTTCTTGATGGAATACGCACCCATCATAAGGTTCTCGTATACGGTCAGCTCCTGGAAAATACGTCTTCCCTCGGGAACCTGAGACATACCTAACTTTACCAGCTTGTGGCAAGGAGTCTTGGTGATATCCTGATCGTTATATATAACGTGACCGCTCTTGATCGGAATAAGACCGATGATAGACTGCATTGTGGTGGTCTTACCTGCGCCGTTGGCACCGATAAGGGTAACTATCTCGCCCTTGTTTACATGGAAATTGATTCCCTTGAGTGCACGGATGACACCGTAGTTGACCTCAAGGTCCTTTACTTCTAACAATGCCATACCTTAACCTCCTATGTACGCCTTAACTACCTCGGGGTCGTTAAGAGCCGTCTTTGTCTCGCCCTGTGCAAGCACGGTACCGAAGTTGAGTACGGTTACCTCGTCGCAAAGACCGGATACGAACTTCATATCGTGCTCGATAAGAAGTATCGTCATATTATACTCGTCACGGATATGTCTTACAATAGACATAAGATCCGCTGTTTCCTGGGGGTTCATACCTGCCGCAGGCTCGTCTAAAAGAAGGAGCTTTGGGTTGGTAGCAAGAGCTCTTGCTATCTCAAGCTTACGCTGCTTACCGTAGGGAAGATTGCAGGAGAGGTTATTTCTCTCCTCCTCAAGACCTACGATACGGAGTATTTCCTTAGCCCTCTCGCGCATAGCCTTCTCTGCCTTGAAATGACGGGGAAAACGGAATACGCTGGTGAAGAAGCCGCACTTGAACTCGGGCTGGTTATGCAGACCTACGAGAACATTGTTGATAACAGACATATTGTTGAAAAGTCTGATATTCTGGAAGGTTCTTGCAATACCCTTGTGGTTGATAAGCTCCTGAGACTTGCCGGTGAGATTTTCACCGTCAAGGAAGAACTGACCCTCGGTAGGCTTGTAAACACCGGTCAGCATATTGAACACCGTAGTCTTACCTGCACCGTTAGGTCCTACAAGACCGTAAAGCTGCTTTTCCTTGACCTCAAGGTTAAGGTGCTGAACAGCCTTAAGTCCGCCGAAGGTTATACCTAAATTTTCTATTTTGAGAACTGTCTTGGACATTAATCGTTACCTCCTTTATCAGGCTTGATAGAGGTGGTGGGATCGCGCTGGATCTTGGTGGAGAGCACCTCGTCGATCTCGATCTTGGTAGGAACTCTGTGCCACTTTGCCTCGTCGTCGCGACGCTTTGCGGGATTCTGCATTCCCTTTGCAATCTTGTTGATAAGGCTCTGGAGATTGTACTTCTCGCGGAAGTTCTTAAGACCCGGAGCATTATTGTAAATAACTATGAGGATAAGAACGATCGCGTAAATGAAGTCCTGAAGCACCGCTAAATTACCTGTAAGGATTGTCTGGAGCTTGATATCAAGGAAGGTGATAAGGGTTGCGGCAATAATAGAGCCGTTGATAGAGCCCATACCGCCAAGCACTACCATAACCAGTATCTCTATAGAGTAATTGTAGCTGAAGTTGGTGCTCTGTACATTGTTGTTACTAAAGCTGTAAAGCACACCCGCAATACCCGCAAAGAATGAGGATACGGTAAATACGATAAGCTTATACTTGGTTACATTGATACCTGTAGCACGGGCTGCGATCTCGCTGTCACGGATAGATGTGATGGCGCGTCCGTGCTTACTCTTCATCATATTCTGGATAACCGCCAGACAGATAAGCACCATAACGAAGCCCACCATAAAGAGGTACTTCTTATCAAAACGGGGAGTAGCAAGACCGAGAGATCCGCCGAAGGTCTCTCTTGAGGAGTTCATAAAGATAGAACGTACTATCTCACCGAAGGCAAGGGTAACGATAGCTAAGTAGTCACCGCGCAGACGAAGTGCGGGAAGACCGATGATAACACCGAAAGCCGCAGCAACCACACCGCCCACAGCCATACTGATAAGGAGCGTAGGGAAGGAATTTCCAAGTACAGGCTCAAGAAGCACAGAGACCTTACCGCCCAGATAAGCACCCACGCACATAAAGCCTGCATGACCGAGTGAAAGCTCGCCTAAGAAGCCGACAACTACGCTGAGGGATACCGCCAAAAGAACGGCTATAACTATCTTCTCAAGCTGTATAAGTGCCAGAGGGCTGGCAAAGGAATCGGTGAGTGCCATCACGGTAAAGAGAATACCGAGAGCCGCAACTACGATGTAGTTGATATAATGTTTTATTTTGAAATTCTTCTTCATTATACCTTCTCCCTTCTCTTCTTACCAAGAATACCGGAGGGCTTAACCAACAGGATAATGATAAGGATCAAAAATTCGATAGCATCTGTATAGGGAGCTATAACCGTGATCTTGTAGGATACAGCCTCTACGATACCGATGAGGATACCGCCAAGCATTGCGCCGGGGATAGAACCGATACCGCCGATAACAGCCGCTGTAAACGCCTTGATACCGGGCATAGCACCCATTGTATTGGATAAGCTGGGGGATTTCATAAGCATAAAGAAGCCTGCGCATGCCGCAAGTGCGGAGCCTATAGCGAAGGTAAGAGTGATGATAGCGTTGGAGTTGATACCCATAAGCTGAGCCGCGCCCTTGTCCTCGGATACCGCTACCATCGCGCGTCCTGTTCTGGTATACTTAACGAAAAGGGTAAGTATAAGCATTATAACAAAGGATGCGATAAGGGTGATAATAACATTCCACTGGATCTTGAGAGAGCCCAGCTTTACATTACCGAGATCAAGAAGTGTGACCATCTTGGGAGATGAACCGAATATCATCTGTGCCGTACTCTGCAAAAGGTAGCTGACACCGATAGCAGTAATAAGCACGGCGAGGGGGGATGCACCGCGAAGAGGCTTATAAGCTAACTTCTCTACGGTAACACCTAATATCATACAGAACAGTATTGCCGCCGCAAGTCCGATAAGCGGATAGCCTGTCTGCGCCATGACCACATATATGGTATAGCCGCCCACCATAATAACGTCACCGTGGGCAAAGTTAAGCATTTTTGCAATACCGTAAACCATGGTATAGCCCAGAGCTATCATGGCATATGTACCGCCGATGCTTAAACCGTTTATCAAAGTTTCTAAAATTTCCATTGTAATTCCTGTCTACAAAATATGACAATTTGCCGGTGCAGAAATTCTGAGCCGGCAAATTGATATTTTTCAATTATAAATTAAGCGTTAGCCTCTTTGATTACGTACTGGATAGCATCCTTAGCTACGTAACCGGACTCATCCCAAGTGATGCTCTCGCCGGTAACACCTGCAAAGGTGAAGCCGCCCTGGAATACTTCCTTGAGTATATCGCAGAGATCGGAAGCGGATGTGGAAGCGTCAACAGTCTTGCCGTTCTCGATAGCCTTTTCCATAGCTGCTACGAGTGCGTATACACAGTCGTAAGCGGAAGCACCGAACTGGTTGAGAGTGTCAGCGCCGTACTTGTCGGTGTACTTAGCGATGAAGTCAGCCGCCATACCCTCGGTAGCCTTGGAGTTAAAGTGAGAAAGCATTGTAACCTTCTGAGGAATGGTGGTAATGTCAAAGCCCTCTGCAGACTCGATACCGTCAAAGCCGTCGCAACCGAAGTATACGGTGTTTGCAGCCATTGTATCCTTAGCCTGAGTCATAAAGAGAGAAGCGGGAGTGTAGTAGATGGGCATGAAGATGAACTCACAATCCTTGAGAGAGCTGATCTGTGTGGAGAAGTCAGTCTCGTTAGCACTTGTGAATACTGCCTCTACGGTCTCGATACCCTCGTTGAGGTTAGCCTTGAACTGCTCGTAGATACCGTTGGAGTAGGAGTCGTCGGACTTGTAGAAGATACCGATCTTGGTAAGACCGAGGTTGTTTACTGTGTTAGCTGCAACACCACCCTGGTTACCGTCAGCGAAGCACATCTGGTATGCGTTGTCTGCTGCGGGAACGTCATCGTTGGAAGCGGAAGGTGTGAGGAAGAATACGTTATCCTCAGCAGAAAGCTTGCAGAACTCGAGACAGGGGTTGGATGTTACACAACCGAGAGAAACCTGCATGCCTTCGCCAACCATATTGTAGTAGTTGGTGGAAACCTTTGCGGGGTCGTGAGCGTCGTCGGTAGCAAGAATCTCGATGTTGATACCGTTCATACCGCCGTCGGCGTTGATCTCTTCTGCAGCCATCTCTGCTGCGTTCTTAACTGCAACACCGTAAACTGCTGCAGCTCCTGTGAGAGGACCGGAAAGACCGATCTTGATAGTGCCTTCACCATCTGTTGCGGGGTCCTTGCTGCCGCATGCTGCGAAGATGGATACTACCATGAGCATTGCGAGAACAAGAGCAATAATCTTCTTGGACATAATTGAAATCCTCCTGAAATTATGTAATAAAAAATAAATATGCTGAATTATACCACACAAAAATTTATTTGTCAATAAAAATTCACAAATTTATTAATATTTATTGAACATTTCTATAATACAGAGGGTTGAAAAAGCTTTTTTATTATTATATACTATTAATAATATACAGTTTGGAGTAAATATGCAGATAAAAAATTTAAAATTCGACAAAGGTATTTTCCTCGCGCCTATGGCAGGGGTCACCGATTATTCCATGCGCGTACTCTGCCACCGTATGGGTGCGGAAATGTCGGTGACCGAAATGTTATCAGCAAAGGCTCTGCACTACGGAGACGAAAAAACAGAGGATCTGGCAAAATTTGACGCTCTCACCTCTCCCTGCTCTATACAGATATTCGGTCACGAGCCTGATATTATGGCAGAGGCGGCGGCAATGCTGGAAAAGCGTTTTCAGCCTCATATGATAGACGTTAATATGGGCTGTCCCGTTAAAAAAATAGTTTCAAACGGTGAGGGCTCTGCTCTAATGAAGGATTCCGTCCTTGCTGAGGAGATAGTGAAAACGGTGTCCTCCGCCATCAAAGCTCCTCTGTCCGTCAAGATAAGAGCAGGATGGGACGAGAACAGCAAAAACGCCGTATATTTTGCTCTCCGTATGGAAAAGGCCGGAGCAGATATGATAACTGTACACGGACGCACAAAATCCCAAATGTATAATCCCGGCATCGACCTTGATATAATAAAAGATGTAAAATCTGCTCTGTCCGTTCCCGTACTCGGTAACGGCGACATATATACCGCCGCCGATGCTGTGCATATGTTAGAGTATACCGGCTGTGACGGTGTAATGGTGGCAAGAGGTGCTTACGGCAACCCTTGGATATTCAAGGAAATAGGCTGTGCCCTTGAGGGCAAGGAATATAATTCTCCGTCTGTTGCCGAGCGTATTGCCGTAGCCAAGGAGCATCTTTCGATGCTTATTGCGGACAAGGGTGAGTATACGGGTATCCGCGAGGCAAGAAAGCATCTTGCGTGGTATCTGAAGGGTATGCGCTCTGCCGCAACGGCAAGGGTTGACATCAACCATTCCGAATCTGCCGACGAGGTCGTATCAATTCTCGACAGAATACTCACAGAAAACGAAAAAATGTAAATTTACAAAGAATGGGCAATAATATATTGGACTTCATTATTGACTTTAGGATACCCTTGTGCTAGAATACTTGTGATTTTATTTATATAAAAGGAAAGAATTATGTTTTACGAAAGCAAAGAAGGCTTAAATGATACCGAGCTCCGCGAGGCTCTTGCAAAATCCCTTGAGGGCAAGGATCTGAAAAAGGTTCTAATTCTGCCTCCCGACTACACCCGTATGTATTCGGGCGCAGGCAAGATAACCGAAATTTATTACGATCTTTTAAAGGACAAGTGCGAGGTTGACATTATGCCTGCCCTCGGCACTCACGAACCCATGACCGAGGCTGAATGCAAGGCGTTCTTCGGTGCAGACGTTCCCTTCGAAAAGATACTTGTACACAACTGGAAGACCGATGTTATAAAGTTAGGCGAGGTTCCCGGTGAATTTGTTTCAGAGGTTTCCGAGGGTCTTGTTACCGATAAGATCGATGTTGAGGTCAACCGCCGTATTATGGACAAAAAGTACGACCTTATCATTTCCGCAGGTCAGGTAGTTCCCCACGAGGTAGTGGGTATGGCTAACTACTCCAAGAACATCTTCGTTGGTTGCGGCGGCTCCTCTATGATAAACTCTTCCCATATGCTGGGTGCCTTCTACGGTATGGAGCGTATTATGGGCAAGGATTTCTCCCCTGTACGTAAGGTGTTTGACTACGCTGAGGAAAACTTTTTGAAAGACGTTCCGCTTATGTACGTTCTTACCGTTACCACAAACAAGGGGGACGATACCTTCATCCACGGTCTGTATATAGGCAGAAAGCGTGAGCTCTTTGAGATGGCGGTAAAGAACAGCCAGGGCACCAACCTCAACAAGATGGACAAGCCTCTTAAGAAGGTAGTTGTTTACCTCGATCCCCGTGAGTTCAAGAGCACATGGCTTGGCAACAAGGCGGTTTACCGTACCCGTATGGCTATCGCCGATGAGGGCGAGCTTATCATCCTTGCGCCTGCTGTAAAGAAGTTCGGTGAGGACGATGAAAACGACCGTCTTATCCGTAAGTACGGCTATGTCGGCAGAGAAAAGGTTCTTGAGCTTGTAAAAGAGCATGACGATCTCAAGCAGAACCTCTCTGTTGCGGCTCATCTTATCCACGGTTCAAGCGATGACCGCTTCTCTATCACCTACTGTACAAAGGAGATAGGCAAGGAAGAGGTTGAGGGAGTCAACTTTAAGTATATTCCCTACGACGAGATCACAAAGAAGTATGACCCCAAGGTGCTGACAGACGGCTTCCATACTATTGACGGTGAGGAGATATTCTATATCAGCAATCCCGCTCTCGGACTTTGGACCTTATGATTATGGAAAAAATAATAGACTTACACACACATTCGATATATTCGGACGGCTCTATGACTCCTACAGAGCTGGTATGCCACGCAAAGGCGGAGGGTATCTCCGCTATTGCACTTTCCGACCATGACAGCCTTTCGGGTGTTGCCGAGGCGGTGGCTGAAGGCGAGCGTATCGGTATTGAGGTCATCCCTGCAATAGAGCTTTCGGCAGAATCTGATACCGAAACCCATATCCTCGGATATTTTATAGACATTAATAACGAGGTTCTTCTCGAAAAGCTCAAATATGTGCGTCAGGTGCGTATCGAGCGAGAAGAAGAGATATGCGAAAAGCTCCGTGGACTTGGTTTTGACGTTACAATGCACGAGGTTGAGGAAATAGCCGAGACAGATGTGCTCTGTCGCGCCCACTTTGCAAAAATAATGGTAAAGAAGGGCTACTGCGAGTCGGTAAGAGAAGCCTTTGACAAGTATCTTGCCAACGGCAGACCCGCTTATTCTGGCAGACAGGCTCTGACAGATGAAGAATGTGTAGAGCTTATAAATCAGGCAGGGGGTAAGGCGTTTGTAGCTCATCTGCATCTTACCCGCAAGCCTCACGATGAACTCAAGGCTTTCCTCACCCGATTAAAGGCGAAGGGTCTTTATGGTGTTGAGGGCTACTACACAGACTACACTCCCGAGATGCAAGAGGAGTATCAAGCAATGGCAGCAGAGCTTGGTCTTGCAATTTCAGGCGGCACCGATTTCCACGGTGCGTTCAAGCCTCATATTTCCATCGGAAAAGGATTAGGAAATATGACAATTCCCTATTCGGTATTAGAGGGAATGCAAAATTAAGGAAGAAAACCGCTTTGGCGGTTTTCAACCATCACTATTCACTATTATCTATTCTCTATTCACTATTCACTTGTTATATAAAACCGATAGTTAGTGAATAGTGAATAACGAATAGTGAATAGTTAATAACCGAATAAAAAATAATTAATTATATAGGAGACAATCATGAAAAAGTCAGACATCGGTCTTATCGGCCTCGCCGTAATGGGCGAAAATCTTGTTATGAATATGGAAAGCAAGGGCTTTACCGTATCCGTATACAACAGAACTACAGAAAAGGTAAAGAACTTCGTTGAAGGTCGTGCTGCCGGCAAAAATATAGTCGGCACATACAGCCTTGAGGAGCTTGTTGCTTCTCTCGAAAAGCCCCGTAAGGTTATGATGATGATCAAGGCGGGCTCTGCTGTTGATGCTATGATCGAGACCCTTATCCCCCTCCTTGAAGAAGGCGATATCATTATCGACGGCGGTAACTCCCACTTTCCCGACACTATCAGAAGAACGCAGTACGTTGAGTCTAAGGGTCTTCTCTACATCGGTACCGGTGTTTCCGGCGGTGAAGAGGGCGCACTTAACGGCCCCAGCATGATGCCCGGCGGCTCTCCCGCAGCATGGCCCTTTGTTAAGCCTATCTTCCAGGCTATCTGTGCAAAGGTAGAGGACGGCTCTCCTTGCTGTGACTGGGTTGGCGAAGGCGGCGCAGGTCACTTCGTTAAGATGGTACACAACGGTATCGAGTACGGTGATATGGAGCTTATCTGCGAAGCTTATCAGATAATGAAGAATTACCTCGGTATGTCCTGCGACGAAATGCACGAGGTATTTGCTAAGTGGAACGAGGAGGAGCTTGACAGTTACCTTATCGAGATCACCCGTGATATTTTAGCTTATAAAGATGAAGACGGTGAGCCCATAGTAGAAAAAATCCTTGACACCGCAGGACAGAAGGGTACAGGTAAGTGGACTGCTATCGCATCTCTTGACGAGGGTGTTCCGCTGACTCTTATCGGTGAGGCTGTTTACTCCAGATGTCTGTCTGCTATCAAAGAAGAGAGAGTTGCGGCAAGCAAGATCTTAACCGGTCCCGAGCCTAAGTTCGAGGGTGACAAGGAAGCATTTATCAAGGATATCAAGTCCGCTCTCTTTGCATCCAAGATCATCTCCTACGCTCAGGGCTACGCTCTTATGAGAACCGCAGCTAAGACCTACGGCTGGAACCTCAACTACGGCGGCATAGCTCTTATGTGGCGCGGCGGCTGTATCATCAGAAGCGTGTTCCTCGGTAAGATCAAGGAAGCATTTGACGCTAATCCCGAGCTTACCAACCTCCTTCTTGACCCCTACTTCAAGGGTATCATCGACGAGGCTCAGGCAGGCTGGAGACGTGTATGTGCGGCAGCTCTTACCAACGGTATTCCCGCTCCCGCTATGGCTACAGCTCTCACCTACTATGACGGCTACCGCTGTGACAGACTTCCCGCAAACCTGCTCCAGGCTCAGTGAGACTACTTCGGTGCTCACACCTACGAGAGAGTTGACTGCCCCAGAGGCGAGTTCTTCCACACCAACTGGACCGGCATGGGCGGCGATACTGCGGCAACCATTTACAATGCGTAAAGCATTGTAAAAATGCAAAATGCAAAATAAAAAATGCAAAATTAAGGAAGAAAACTGTTGCATTAAAGCAACAGTTTTCAACCATCACTATTATCTATTCACTATTCACTATTCATTATTCACTGATGCTTTTTAAGAGTGAATAGTGAATAGAGAATAACGAATAGTGAATAACGATTGGAGAAAGTAAAATGTTAAAGATTAAAGATAATTGTAAATACAGCCTTGTCGTTCCCACCAGTATGGGCGTTCGTATCTGCCCTCCTAACGGTCAGCCTGTTGCATCAAGCAATATGTTTATGATGCAGGCTACCTCAGCGGAAACCAACGTTGCATCTATCTCCGCTTACCTGGGCTTACCCACAAAGGTGCTTACCACCTTCGTTAAGGACAGCCCCATAGCAGAGTTTATCAAGCGCGATCTTCGTTCCAGAGGCATGGATTTTGAAGGTCCTGAGGTTCCTCAGGGCGGCCCCTGGGGTTACCGTCATCAGTTCAACATTGCTGACAGCGGCTACGGCGCACGTGGTCCCCGTGTATGCAACGACCGTGCAGGCGAGGTAGGACGTACACTTAATATAAACGACTTTGACCTTGACCGTATCTTCGGCGAGGAGGGTGTTGGTATCCTCCATCTCTCCGGTCTTATCGGCGCTCTTTCTCACGAGACAAGCCAGTTCTGTCTTGAGCTTGCAAGAGCGGCAAAGAAGTACGGCACACTTATTTCCTTTGACTTAAACCACCGCGCTTCCTTCTGGGAAGGCAGAGAGCAGGAGCTCCACGATATCTTCACCGAGATCGCTTCCGTTTCCGATATCCTTATCGGTAACGAGGAGGACTTCCAGCTTTGTTTAGGCATTCAGGGTCCCGAGGCAGGCGGCAAGGATATTGCCGCTAAGATCGACGGTTTCAAGGGTATGATCGAGAACGTAAGAAAAGCGTTCCCCAACGCAAAGGTATTTGCTACCACCCTTCGTCAGGTCATCAGCGTAAATCATCACCTCTGGGGAGCAATTCTCCTCGCAGGCGACGATTGGCACGTGGTTGAACCCAGAGATATCACCGTACTTGACCGTATCGGCGGCGGTGACGGCTTTGTAGGCGGTCTTCTCTACTCCATTCTCAAGGGTTGGGAATCCGAGAAGTGGATACAGTTCGGTTGGGCTACAGGTGCTATGGCGACCACATTCTTAACCGACTACGCACAGCCCATGGATGAGGATCAGGTCTGGTCCATCTGGGGCGGTAACGCAAGAGTTAAAAGATAAGCGGGGAAGCCCCCGCGGGCATACTGCGCTCTGAAACTTAGATATTGGCTTTTGTCTGTCACACGTCACAACGCAATTTCCTATACGTTAAAAAGATAAAAGGTGCTTTCGCACCTTTTTCTTTTTACTCTTCTCGTTTCGCCATAGGCGAAACATATCGACAAAACCGCACTCAAAAGAGTGCGGTCAATTTATATGCTTAATTACGCCTTTATGTAGTTCGGAAAGCAATTCGGCAAGCTCCGCTGCAGTAGTACAGGGAGTACCGACCATAAGTCCTTGCTTTTCCTCTATTCCCTGCCATTTGATATTTGCAGGCTTAACGTCATAGACCTTGGAATAGCAGATCAAAGAAACTATAAAGCCGTTAAGCTCATTTGGATGCCTGTAATCATCCTCGTAAAGATGCTCGTAGCCTACGGGCGCATCCTCGGGGGTAAGTATGCCGCCGATAACGGTGTTGGAGTCTGCATATCTAAAATCGGGATGGGAATTGAGAAAAATGTTGCGGTGCATCCAGCGGGGATATCCGTAGTAGGAGATACAAACTACCAAGGGATCGTCAGCATATTCCAATAGCTTGGTAACCGACTCTAACGTGGTGGCAGTCTCAGCACTTCCCTCCTGAAAGAGGATAACGTCGGCATTCTTTACAAGGGAGCGAAACTCCTTGTCCTCCTTACACATATCGGCGTAAGTATACATACGGGCATCCTCAAGAGCATAATGAGTTATGCTGACCGAGGTCTTACCGTTGATACGGCAGAGCTCCTCAAAGTATTCATATACCTTGCTTGTCTCCATCAGGTCGTCCCCTAAAAACAGAATGTCGGATATGACCTTGTTTTCCTTTTCCTCTTTTGTACAGGAAATAAAGGGAAAGCAGAGGCAGACTGCAAGTAAAAATACAACTATTCTTTTCATCCTATAAACTCGCGGACTCTTAGCTCTGCACCCACAAAGGATGCAAGGGCACGGCAGATGTTGATGTCCTCTTCGCTCAAAAAGCCCTCTACCACCGACATATAGACCTTGGGTACGTACTTTGTAGCCTTGGCGGTAAAGTCAAGTATTCCCTCGAATGCCTTATCCCCAAATACGGGATGACAGACACGGACGTATTCGTCCGAGTTTGCGGCATTAAGGCTGACAGAAATTGCATCTATAAGGCCCTCAAATTTTTCAGTGATATCGTCCTCATAATAAAGGTTGGCTAAACCGTTGGTATTGATACGTACAGGCAGGTCACATACCTCTTTAATATGCTTTGCTACCTCAAGAATATCGTCAAGTCTCATGGTAGGCTCACCGTAGCCGCAGAACACTACCTCGGTGTATTTGGCGAGATCTCTCTTGTCTATATCTGCAATCATTTCTTCAACAGTTGGCTCACGCTCCAGCCACAGGTTGCCGTAATATCCGTCCTCAGTAGTACGGACACAAAAGTCGCAATTATTGGTACAGCGGTTGGTGGAATTGATATATAATCCTGTACCGTCTTCGTAAGTTATTGTCATTTTGTTATTCACTATTCTCTATTCACTATTCTCTATTCACTTAATGCCGAAAAGTCTCTTGGCATTCTCGGTGGTTGCCGCACAGAATTCCTCTACGTCCATACCCAGCACGTTGGCTGCCGCCTCTGCTGTGTACTTCATATAGGCGGAGTTGTTGTCCTTACCTCTCTTGGGTACGGGAGCAAGGTAGGGAGCGTCTGTTTCTATCATTATGCGGTCAAGGGGTACTGCCTTTACCGCTTCAAGAATCTTTGAAGCGTTCTTGAAGGTTATTACTCCGGAAAAGGAGATATACCACCCTCTCTTGACCAGCTCCTTTGCCATCTCTGCCGAACCTGAGAAGGAATGAAACTCGCCTATGACCTCGGGATATTTTCTTACCATATCCATACAGTCGCCGTGAGCCTCACGGTCGTGTATGGCAACGGGAACGCCCAGACGGTCAGCTAACTGCATCTGCCACTCAAACCATTTTTTCTGTGTGTCACGGTCTGAAAAATCGTAATGATAGTCAAGACCTATCTCGCCGAGCGCAACACATTTAGGGTCACGCAGCAGTCCCTCAAGCTCAAAAAGTGCTCGATCCCTATCCCCTGCCTTTCCGCTGTCGTGGGGGTGTATGCCTGCGGTAAAATAGAACTGCGGATATTTTCTTGAAAGCTCTCTTGCTACCTTTGCGGAATCGATAGAATAGGATGAGTTGATGATATTTCGGATATAGCCGATGTTTAAAACATCGGCTATAAGCTCATCTCTATTACCATCGAACCTGCTGTCATCGTAATGAGCGTGGGTATCGATAATTTCCATTTAGCAAACTCTTTCTCCGTTGGGGGTCTCTGGATCAAGGAATACCACGCGGATGGTCTCCTCGCCGCTTGCAAGGATCATACCGTTAGATTCTACTCCGCAGAGCTTGGCGGGCTTAAGGTTGGCAACCATAACCACCTTCTTACCGATAATGTCCTCGGGCTTGTAGAACTTGGCAATACCTGAAACCACCTGTCTCTTTTCGTAACCGAGATCAAGCTGAAGCTTTAATAATTTCTTTGCCTTGGGAATGGGCTCGGCTTCTACTACCTGAGCAGTACGAAGCTCTACCTTCTGGAAGTCATCAAAACCGATGATGGCAAGACCCTCGGGCTTTTCTACAGCTACAGGCTCGTTTGCCTTAAGCTCTTCTTCGATCTCAGCAAGCATCTTTGCCTCGTCTATTCTTGCAAAGAGCATCTGTGCTTCGCCTACAGCCTTGCCCTCTTCGAGATTGCCGTACTCAAGGGACTTGCACTCGGTATTGAGCTGACAAAGTATCTTCTCACTGGTCTCGGGAAGGAAGGGATAAAGGAGGTTAGCGCACACACGGATAGACTCAAGGAGATTATACATTACTGAGCCAAGTCTGGGCTTGTCAGATTCGTTCTTTGCAAGTATCCAGGGTGTGGTCTCGTCGATATATTTATTGGCACGGCGAAGTGCGGTAAACACTGCGTCAACCGCATCTGCAATACGGTATTCATCCATATTCTTGCACATCTGCGCTTTGCCTTCTTCAACTGCGGCGATAAGCTCGCGGTCAAGATCGGTTACCTCGCCTCTTGCAGGTACGATACCGTCAAAGTACTTCTTGGTCATGGCAATAGTACGGTTGACAAGGTTGCCGAGGTTGTTTGCAAGGTCGCTGTTATATCGTGCGATAAGGTTCTCGTAGGTGATGGAACCGTCAGAGTTATAGGGCATCTCGGAAAGCACGTAGTGACGTGTACCGTCAACACCGAAGCGCTTTACAAGATCATCTGCGTAGATAGTATTACCCTTACTCTTACTCATCTTGTCTGTACCGAAGAGCAGCCAGGGATGGCCGAATACCTTTTTGGGCAGAGGTTCACCCAGAGCCATAAGGATAATAGGCCAGTATATGGTATGGAAGCGGAGAATATCCTTACCGATGATATGAACGTCGGCAGGCCAATACTTGGAATAAAGCTCGCCTTTTTCGTCCACGTCATAGCCAAGGGCGGTGATATAGTTTGAAAGCGCATCTATCCAAACGTAGATAACGTGCTTATCGTCAAAGGTAACGGGAACTCCCCACTTGAAGCTGGTTCTGGAAACACAGAGGTCCTGAAGGCCTGCCTTGAGGAAGTTATTTACCATTTCCTTCTTGCGGGATTCGGGCTCGATGAAGCCGGGGTTTTCCTCAATGTGCTTCATAAGTCTGTCCTGATAAGCACTCATCTTGAAGAAGTAAGCCTCCTCCTTGGTACGCTCTACAGGTCTTCCGCAGTCGGGACACTTGCCGTCTACTATCTGTGTATCGGTAAAGAAGGACTCACAGGGTACACAGTACCAGCCCTCGTATTCGCTCTTATAGATATCGCCCTGATCATAGAGCTTCTTAAAGATATTCTGTACTACCTTTTCGTGATAATCGTCGGTGGTACGGATAAAGTGGTCGTAGCTTGCACCCACCATATCCCAGATATCCTTGATGGTAGCGGCAACGCCGTCAACGTACGCCTGAGGCTCAATTCCTGCTTCCTTTGCCAGATCCTCGATCTTCTGGCCGTGTTCGTCTGTACCTGTAAGGAAGAATACGTCATATCCCATCATTCTCTTGTATCTTGCAATAGCATCGGTCATTATTACCTCGTAGGTATTACCGATGTGGGGCTTACGGGATGCGTAAGCTATGGCGGTGGTTATATAAAACTTTTCTTTTTCCATTATTTAACCCTCCATTTTTCTTAATTTTGTCAGTAATGTATCAAAATATTCGGGCAGATCGCTTGTGAAGGAAAGGCTCTCACCCGTGATGGGGTGAACAAAGCCAACCGTCCTTGCATGAAGGGTCTGCTCCTCAACTATACTCTTATTTTGTAATTCAAATTTGGTCTTGCCTGCTCCGTAGAGAGTATCGCCTAAAACAGGGTGTCCCACACTTTTGGAGTGAACTCTTATCTGATGTGTTCTGCCTGTCTCGAGCTTTAACTCTACATGGCAGAAGCCGGAAAAACGCTCAAGTACTCTATAATGGGTCACGGCATCGCGTCCGTCCTTGACTATAGCCATCTTTTTTCTATCCTCGGGATGACGTCCTATGGGAGCATCTATAGTCCCCTCGTCATCCTTGAGGTTGCCCACGAGTATCGCCTCGTAGACTCGCTCAAAGCTATGCTCCTTTATCTGCTCGGCAAGACCGAGATGAGCTTCGTTGGTCTTTGCTATCATAAGAAGTCCGCTTGTGTTCTTGTCGATACGGTGGACGATACCGGGTCGGATAACACCGTTGATAGAGGAAAGTCTGCCCTTCATATGATAAAGCAGAGCGTTTACCAGAGTTCCCGTGTGATTTCCCGGTGCGGGATGAACCACCATTCCCTTGGGCTTGTTGACTACGGCTAAATGCTCGTCCTCGTATACGATATCTACCGGAATATCCTCTGGGATACAGTCAAGCTCGGTAGGCTCGGGCAGCTCCACCTCTACAATATCATTTTCTGCAATTTTATAGTTTTTCTTTATAGGTCGCTGGTTGACGGTTATACCGCCGTCCGCCAGAACCTTTTGAGAAGCGGAACGGGTAAGTCCTGCCCGTTCCGCCACAAATACGTCTATACGCTTACCGATATCAGCTTGTTCAGCCTTAAAGGTCAGTTGTGACATCGTTGTTTTTCCTCTTATTTTTATATTCTTCTGCGATAAAGATTATCACCAGAAGAAATGCACCTACACATACAAAGCTGTCGGCTACGTTGAATATCCACTTCCAGAAGGGAAGGAATTTTACGTCCACAAAGTCAATAACGTAGCCTAAGGCTATACGGTCTATCATATTACCGATACCGCCGCCTACTATAAGCGAGAGAGTTATGACCATGGGATAGCTCATAGTCTTTCTGTTAGAAATAACGTAACAGGTAATAAGCGCTATCATAACAACAGACGCTATCATAAACACCCATCTGGCGCCCGTCAAACTGCCAAAGGCAGCTCCGCGGTTCTGTATATAGGTGAGATCAAGCACTCCGGGGATAACGGTAATGCTATCCCCAAGTGCGATATTCTTTACACAAAGAAGCTTTGTAAGCTGGTCAAGTACTACGCATACTATCGATATTACTGCCAGCCAGACTACCTTTAACCAAGAATTGCCGCGCATCTCTTGCACAGATAACCGTCCTCGGTCTTAACACCGTCTGTGGAGTGCATCCAGCAACGGTCACACTTTTCGCCGTCTGCTACAGCTACCTCTACCTTGAGCTCGTCGGCATCATGCTCGCAAAGCTCAACCTGAGAAACGATGAATACGGTCTTAAGCTCGTCACCAAAGCTACGAAGAACTGCAAGCTTGTCAGCGTTAGCACTGATCTTGATCTTAGCCTCAAGAGACTTACCGATAAGCTTAGCTGCTCTTGCTTCCTCAAGCGCCTTCATTACGTCGTCACGCATATCAAAGAGCTTGTTCCAATGTGCCTCGATATCGGCAAACGCGTACTTTTCTTCGTATACGGGCATATCGTTTAAAAGTGCGCTTCTTACGTCGTCACCCTCGGCGTGTGCCATAGAGCCCCAGATCTCATCAGCTGTAAAGGAGAGGATAGGAGCGATCATACGGGTAAGTGCGTTAAGGATAAGATACATAGCGGTCTGAGCACTTCTTCTTTCCTTGGAGTCCTTGCGCTCTACATAGAGTCTGTCCTTGACGATATCGATATAAAGCTTGGACATATCGATGGTGCAGAAGTTTGCAACATCGTGGGAAAGAATATGGAACTCATAGTTATTATAAGCCTTGTTTACATTAGCAACAAGCTTGTTCATACGGGCAAGTGCCCACTTGTCTATATCAAGAAGTTCGTTTACGTCGACCATATCCTTGTTGGGATCAAAGTCGGTCTCGGGAGTACCGATGTTAGCCATAAACATTCTTGCGGTATTTCTGATCTTACGGTAGATCTCTGAGAGCTGCTTGAAGATGTTGTCGGAGCATCTTACATCAACGGTATAGTCAGCGGAAGCTGCCCAGAGTCTGAGGAGGTCTGCGCCGTACTTCTTGATAACGTCGGCAGGGTCAACACCGTTACCGAGGGACTTATGCATTGCCTTACCCTCGCCGTCAACAACCCAGCCGTGGGTGAGAACTGCCTTGTAGGGAGCACCCTCGCCCTTAGCACCTACTGCGGTAAGAAGGGAGGACTGGAACCAGCCTCTGTACTGGTCAGCACCCTCAAGATAGAGGTCGGAGGGCCATCTGTGATCCTCGTTGTTCTCAAGAACGCTGAAATGTGTGGAACCGGAGTCGAACCAACCGTCAAGGGTATCGGTCTCCTTGGTAAAGTGGTTATCACCGCAGAAGGGACATACGAAGCCTTCGGGAAGAAGCTCACTTGCTTCCTTATCAAACCATGCGTTTGAACCCTCGGCTGCAAATGTATCTGCGATCTTATTTATTGTTTCGTCTGTACATACGGGCTTACCGCACTTTTCACAGTAAACCACGGGAATAGGAAGACCCCAGTGACGCTGACGGGAGATACACCAGTCTGCACGCTCACGGATCATAGACTTCATTCTGTCCTCGCCCCACTTAGGCATCCACTGTACGTCGTCTGCCGCCTTGATAGCCTGATCCTTGAAGGCATCAACGGAGCAGAACCACTGGGGAGTAGCACGGAAAATGATAGGCTTCTTACATCTCCAGCAGTGAGGATAGGAGTGAACAACACCCTCACTTGCAAAGAGCGCACCTGTTTCCTTAAGGTCGGCAAGGATAGCTACGTTTGATTCTTCGTAGTGCATACCTGCAAACTTACCTGCATCCTTGGTCTGATAACCGCGATCGTCTACGGGAACGATGATATCCATCTTGTACTTCATACCCGTAATATAGTCCTCTGCACCAAAGCCGGGAGCTGTATGAACACAACCGGTACCGCTGTCCATAGTAACGTAGTCAGCGTTTACTACAACGCTGTTTCTGTCAAGGAAGGGGTGCTTTGTCTGCATATACTCAAGCTCAGAGCCCTTGAAGGTAGCGATGATCTCGTAATTTTCGATACCGCCCTGCTTCATTGTTCTGTCAGCAAGCATATCCGCAACGATGTAGCACTCACCGTTCTCTGCCTTAACTACTGCATAAGTATCTCTGGGATGTACTGCGATAGCAAGGTTACCGGGCAGAGTCCAGGTAGTAGTTGTCCAGATAATGAAATATGTGTTTGCAAGGTCGCAGATGCCTGCAAGCTTGCCGTTATCGTCGGTTACGTTGAACTTGACGAAGATAGAAGTACAGGGAGCATCCTTGTACTCGATCTCAGCCTCAGCCAGAGCCGTCTCGTCGTTGGGGCACCAGTAAACGGGCTTAAGACCCTTGTAGATGTAGCCTTTTTTGAACATCTCGCCGAATACCCTTACTTCTCTTGCCTCGAACTTGGGATCCATAGTAAGATAGGGATCGTCCCACTCGCCAAGAACGCCGAGACGCTTGAAGGAATCCATCTGGATGCCTACGAACTTCATTGCAAACTCGTGGCAGGCACGGCGGAAGTCGGAAACCGACATCTTCTTTCTGTCAAGCTTACTCTGCTTGATGATGGCACTCTCGATAGGCATACCGTGGTTGTCCCAGCCGGGGATATAGGGAGCATAGTAGCCCTGCATGGACTTATACTTTACGATAAAGTCCTTAAGCACCTTGTTGAGCGCAGTACCCATATGAATATTGCCGTTGGAGAAGGGAGGACCGTCGTGAAGGATAAAGGACTCCTTACCCTCGTTTCTCTTAAGCATTGCGTGATAAAGATCCTTCTCATACATAGCTGAGAGCATATCAGGCTCACGGGTAGGAAGGTTTGCCCTCATCGAAAACTCGGTCTTGGGCAGATTTAATGTTTCGGTGTAATCCATTGCCATTTTTATATTACTCCTTAGTTATTTTCAATTTATACTATTCCGTGTGATAAACAACAGATACTGCTGCATCACAGAGCATAGTTTGGGTGCGGCAACTTGCCGCCGCAGTTTGGCAGGGGTTCTAACCCCTATTTTCATCAAGTTTATTTAAAAGATCCGAATAGTTATCCGGCATCTGTATTGTCTCGGAAAGATCTACCTTTGATCCCTTGAACACATCGGTGCGTGTGGCCTCGGGCACGGGCTCGTCAGGCTTCTCCTCGGTAAAGCAATCAAGGTCCACCTTTGCATCCTCGTCACTTATGGTATCAAGCTGCTCCTTGCCTACCATGGCGTATCTGACGTCGGTCTTGATCTCGTCAAGAGCCCTTGCGGTCAGCTCGTCATCGGTGGAATAATAGAGAGTGGTATCCGAGATCTCTGTCATCTCCTCGATACGGTCTATGTAATCGTGGCATTCCTCTATCATCTTTTCACGGAATACCTGTATCTGCGCCTGTATCTTTAAGAGCTTTTCACGCTCCTCGGATACCGTGCGTCTGTAATCGTTTATTATATAATCGCAGTTAGTCTTGGTAGCGCGTATTATCATCTCAGCCTTTTCCTCGGCGGCTTCGATTATCTTATCTCCTGCGATACGGGCATCTATAAGGTCGCTCTTCACCGCTTCGCGGTCGGCTGTGGCTTCCTTGTACTTGCGGTACAGCTCGGTATACGCCTTTTCCATCTCGGCTGTATGTCTGTACAGCTCTGTATAGCTCTTCAGCAGATATTCTATCTGATCGTCAACTTCCTGTGTGTTGTATCCGCGGATACCGCGGGTGAACTCCACTGACTTTAACTCATGGGGAGGTATCATACCATTCTCCTTTCAATAATCGCTAAATATATTTCTTCGCTATAAGCTTGTATCTGTCTTTTTTAGTTTTGTCAAAAAGCGACTCTATACGGAACTTTCCGTACGAGCGCACCGTTACCACATCTCCGACATCTACGGCGGTATCCGTCTTTTCCTCGGTGATATGGTTTACCATGACCTGTCCCGATATAATAAGCGACTTCGCCTTCTCACGGCCCAGATTAATGAGAGCCGACACAACGCAGTCAAGACGGGGTGAAGCTACGGTATCAAAAACGTCCTTGTATTCTCTGTGATTGCCGAAATCCTCGGGCACCTCATATTCGTATATCCTTACGGTATCTCTGCCTACCCTCGTAAGGGGCGCAGGCTCGGAAAGTAAGAATTCCGCTATCTTCTCGTCGGCAAAAAGTATCGCCGAATGCTCTCTTATCACGATATCTCCCATCCTGGCTCTGTCGATACCGAGGGAGGTGAGAGCTCCTAAAAATGATGAATGGCGAAGGGATTCGTATCCGCTTCCTCTGATCTCGACCGCCCTTATGCAGTCGCAGATATCCCCGAACTCGTAGTAATCGGGATAGATGAAAAGTCTTGTTCTCTCGGCATCCTCGTATCCGCCGAAAAATCTGAAGGCAAGATCACGTGCTCTGCCTCTGAGATAAAGCTCTGCCTCGGCTCTCTCGGTCTCATTGAGAAATGAGCCGTACGCCGCCTCACCTCGCTCGGCTCGGAAAAGCATATCGTCGATTCGTGAACAAAGAAGCTTGTCTATCATAAAGACCTGAAAAGAGAGCGCAGAAGAACCAGGATCACGCTGGTCAGGTAGAAGGAAATATCAAGCGGAAAGCTGCGCACAAATTCAAAGCGCATAAGCAGCTTTCTCATAGGACGTACCAGTACATCCGTAATGCCGTTTATAAAGTTCATCACAGGATGATCCATCATAGGGGCTATCCATGACATAACTGCGGAAATAAGCATAATAACAAGCAGAATATCTATGACCGTTCCAAGCAAAGAACCGACGATATAACCCATAATATACATCTTTTCACGCCCTTTATTATATTCTCTAAAAAACACTTTATGGGAGACTGATAATATCAGTCTCCCAATATAAGTATACTAAAGCCGATTAAAACTCAGTCTGAGCTGCCTGTGCAAAGGGCTGAGCCTGCTGCTCGCCGGAAACTGCAACATTGCCGGGAGTGATAACGAAGGTGTTGTTGGCAACCTTCTTGAGCTGACCCTCGATAGAATATGCAACACCGGAAAGGAAGTCGATCATTCTTCTTGCGGTCTCCTTGTTGGTAGCCTCAAGATTGAGAACGACCGTGCGGTTGTTGATAAGATGGTCTGCGATCTGAGTAACTGCCTCAAAGCGCTCGGGACGAACTACCTTGAGCTCAAGTGCGGAGCCTGTTGCAGAACCGTAGGTCTGGTTAGCTGCGGGCTGATCGTCAGTTACATAATCATCGCCTTCGTAGCCGTAATCGTCGTTTTCTTCATAATCTCTTTCAGGATTTACCATATCCTTGAACTTATCCATGAATCCCATTGTAATATACCTCCATGTACTTTTAACTTTATTTTTTTGAAATTGCTTACTTGTATTCTCTGCGGCCGAAGACCACAGTTCCGAGCCTTACCAGAGTTGAGCCGCATTCAATAGCCGTCTCAAAGCTGTCGCTCATACCCATCGAAAGGACAGGCTTATATATATTATGTATTTTTTTGGGCAAAATGTCAATAAAAAATTGATATGTTTTTGTAAAATATTTTTGATAATCGGATTTTTCACACCAAAAAGGGGCTATGGTCATAAGTCCGCGGACTCTTATATTCTCAAAAGCAGTCAGTTTTTCAAGGAATCCTTCAAGCTCCGAGGGAGCGATACCACCCTTATTTTCCTCCTCGCCGATGTTTATCTCAACAAGGATATCCATTACCTTATTATGCTTCTTGGCTTGTCTGTCTATCTCGGCGGCAAGCTTAAGAGAATCTACCGAGTGTATCATACAGACCTTGTCGATTATATATTTTACCTTGTTGGTCTGTAATGAGCCGATAAAGTGGACGTTGACATTCTCCTTCTCAAGCTCGTCATATTTTGACAGAAGCTCCTGAACTCGGTTTTCACCGATGTCGGTTATACCTAACTCCTGTGTTGCGTAGTTTATGACCTCCACGGGCACCGTTTTGGTAGCACAGAGAAGTGTTACCTCCTGACCCTTGCCGTTTGCATCACGCATACGCTTTCTGATATCGCTTAAGCTCTCGGCTATCGCCGCCTTATACTCACTGGATAATTTTGTTTTCATAGAGATTCTTTCCCTTCGTGATTATAAGATCGTACATACCGAGCTTGTCGGCATAGTTTTCGTCCTCCTGCCTGTCCTGCTCGGCAACGATAAAGTAACCGTCTATCTCAACCAAAGGCTCTATGCGTTTGAACACCGCAAGGTTGCCCTTCTTAACGAAAACGCCCTGTTTTTCGTCGATTATACGCACGGCGGATACCGGAACGCGGTAGCCCGTATAGGACTGCTGGACTATCTCCACCGTCTGCTTACGAAGGAAGTTGAAGCCCTCGGGAACACTGCCCGTAGAGAAAACAAGAACTATACCGTCCTCCTCCCCCGAGGTAACGATACGGTGAAGCTCCATGGGAAGCTCCTCGTCTCCGCTGTAGGGGAATCTGACCGTATACATATTGCCTACGGTGTAATACTGCTGCTGTACCGAGGGTACCTCGCAGGCTATATACCATCTGTAGTCGGCGACTATCTTTGCCACGGCACCCGTGGTGCTTGCAGGCTCCTTTTCGGTCATTTGGTGAAAATCGTTCAAGGTGAAGGTATCCCCCGCCTCAAGGGTAAATATGCTCTCATATCCGTCAACATCGGAATAGAGATAACCCGATATATCGGTATATACCGTCTCGGATGCACCGCCCAGAGAGGTGGTAAGAGATGCCTTTTGGCTACGCAGCTCCGCCATCTGAGGATTGAAGCTGTCTACAGCCTTAAGAAGAAGCTGTCTCTTGTTAAGCAAGGTAAGGAGCTCGTCCTTTCGTCTGAATACGTAATCAAGGTCACCGGAATTGAGCTTAGATTCCATGGTATAGTAAAGAGAGGAGATGCGGCTGTCGATAACGGTGGAGTCGGACAGGGTAACATCCTTGGCTATGCTTGAATTCTCAAGTATGGATATCTGCCTCTCAAGATCAAGCACCTGCGCTCTTATCTCGTCGGTATTGCCGCCCGAAAAAATACTTGCCACCGCCGCACCTCGGCGCACCATGGTTCCGTCGTCATACATAAGGTTTACGGTACCTGCATTACCTGCAGTCAGTACCTTCTCGTCACGGAAGATATACGCATCGGTGCTGAAGGTCTCGCTGACGGTGACTATGTCTGCCGCCATAGTTTCTACGTCCTGCGAAAAGCTGTTGACCAGGTGGTAGATTATGTATGCTATAAGCAACACGGACAGAACGGCAGAAAGCAGATATATACCTACATTTTTAAGATATCTTTTATCCATACGCTTTCTCCCTTCTGTTAATTAAATAATTATATCACAAAAATACTATTTTGTTAAGTGGTTTAATACAATGTTTACAATATCGTCAAGGCTGTTATGATCGTCGGCATAGAGAGATACCGCGCTTTTTTCTCTCTTGAACCAAGTTATCTGCCGCTTGGCATATCGGCGGGTCGCCTGCTTTATGTTTTCTTTTGCTTCTTCAAGAGTGATATTACCCTTGAAATATTCTCTTAATTCCTTATAGCCTATGGCATCTCCCGCAGTCGAGCCTTCGGGAAAATCTATAGACTTCACCTCATCCACAAGACCCATATCAAACATAATATCCACACGGCGGTTGATGCGCTCGTAGAGTGTCTCGCGGTCACGGTATGAGAGGACAAAAACACGAGCATCGTAGATGCTTTCCTTAGTTCTCGAAAGAGCGTCCCACTCGGTCTTGGTCTTTCCCGTACCTAAATATATTTCAAGAGCGCGGATGACTCTCTTACGGTTATTTTTGTGTATAGTATTTGCAGATTCGGGATCATACTCTGAAAGCATATTATAGAGAGTATCATCGTCCTTAGTCTGTAATTCAACTCTTATAGAAGGATCTACCGAAGGGCTGTAATCGCTCTGGTACATAAGGCTCTCAAGATAAAGTCCCGTACCTCCGCAGAGTATGGGAAGCTTACCTCTGCCCGCAATATTCTCTATAGCCTTTCTTGCAAGAGGAACATATTCGGCAGCGGAAAAGTTCACGTCCACGGGAACGAAATCAAAAAGATGATGTGGTATTCCCTGCTTTTCCTCTTCGGTAGGCGCAGCCGAGCCTATCTTCATTTGTTCGTATATCTGCATTGAATCGCAGCAGATTATCTCACCGTTTGCTCTTTTTGCAAGCTCTACGGCAAGAGAGGTCTTTCCTCCTGCGGTAGGCCCTACAACGGCGGCTATTTTTATTTTATCCGACATATTCAACACCTTCAGTAAACGATACAATTAAAATCCGTAAAAACCGGGGACATGTGCCACGGTTTTTACACCTTGCAGACCCGCGCACGGTGAGTGCGGCGCGAGCGTACGGGTCTAATCGGGGGTTCCCCCGAAAGCGTCAGCTTTTGGGGGATTTTTTTATTTTATCTGACATACTGTATCAGCTTCCTTTCATACGTTTTTAATTATATCATATTTACACCCGTTTGTCAAAACGGAAATTGTATATGATCTTTTTCGTTCTCACAAGAAAACCAAAGATAATTTTCGCTGATTTTTAAACAAAATGTAAACCGAATATTGACAAACTCGGAGTCCTGTGTTATAATTCCAATACACAAACCGAAACGCGTTTCGGAACGCGTTGTTATTTGGGAAGAGAGTAAATATATGGCAACAAGTAAAACACAAGCCAATAAAAGCAAATGTCTGAACGCGGCGGCAAAGCTCTTTTTGGCAAAGGGCTATACCGAATCCACGGTAAGGGATATTGCCGACGAGGCAGGTATCAACTTAAGTGCAATGATACGAGCCTGCGGCTCAAAGGAGGACATACTCTGTGAGCTTGTTGCCTACGTGCTTGAGGGACAGTTCAAATCCATCGAACAAATGCTTTGCGGCATTACGGACGACAAGATACTGTTTTATGCGGCAGAGACTACTCTGCAGCTTTATATGGCAGAGTCAAGTGAGCATATCAGAGAGATGTATTCGGTGTCCTATTCCTTGCCTAAAACCTCTTCGATAATATATCACGCGATCACGCATAAGCTCGAAAATATTTTTAAGGAGCATCTTCCCGACCTTGAAACAAAGGATTTCTACGAATACGAAATAGCATCGGCAGGAATTATGCGTAACTTTATGACGGTACCCTGCGATATGTATTTCACAATGGAGAGAAAGGTAGCACGTTTCCTTGAGACCACGTTTTTGGTCTACCGTGTTCCGGACGAAAAGATAAGCGAAGCAATAGAGTTCGTATCAAAGTTCGATTATCCGACTATAGCACAAAACGTCATTTCAAATATGCTTGCATATCTCGAGTCACAAACCTAAAAAACAAACTCTCAGGAGGAAAAATATATGAAAAAGCTTATCAGTATTTTACTTGCGGCAGTAATGCTCATCGGTATGATACCCTTTTACGCTTTTGCGGCAGACGGTATTACGTATATCGATGCAGACGGAAATCAGCAGACCTGCACCGACTATAAGGTCTATGCAGGCGAAGCTACCCTTTCCGAGGGGTGGTGGCTGGTGAGGGGAAGCCTCACTACAGACACCCGTATATCGGTAAGCGGCAGCTGTAATATCATCCTTGCAGATAACGCCGTTCTTACGGCGAACGCAGGTATTGCAGTAAACTCGGGAAACAGCCTTACGATCTATGCCGTTTCGGCAGATCCGAGTAAGCAAGGAAAGATCGTTGCCGGTGCCGGCGATGACCAGGCGGCTATCGGCGGCAACAACCAAAACGGTGCGGGGGTCATCACAATAAACGGTGGCAACATAACCGTACAGGCCAGCAGTACAGGTGCAGGCATCGGCGGTGGTAAAGACGGCAACGGCGGAACCATTACCATAAACGGAGGTACCGTTACATCTAACGGTAATAGTCACGCTGCTGCTATCGGCGGAGGCTGGCGAGGCAACAGCGGTACCATAACCATAAACGGCGGTACGGTCGTTGCAACGATTTCTTTATACGGCTCTGCTATCGGCGGCGGAGGCGACGGGGGCAACGGTGAGAGCATCACCATAAACGGCGGTAATATAACTGCACGGTCCGACGGCTCAGGCGCAGGCATCGGCGGCGGTAAGGAAGGATCCGGCGGAACCATAACCGTAACCGGAGGCAACGTAACTGCTACGGCTACGTTTAGTTGGGCGGGAGCCGCAATAGGCGGAGGTTACATGGGTTCCTGCGGTAATATAACCATATCCGGCGGCAGGGTAAATGCGTCGGGCGCTACATCGTTATGGGCCAGTGCAGCTATCGGCAGCGGCCCTGCCAAATCAGACACGGCGCCGGGTAACGTTAATATTACGGGCGGAATCGTTGTTGCAACCTCGGGAGCCGACGCTGAACCTATCGGCAAGAGTGGAAATGGCTCTGCGGTAACGACCTCTATCACCGGAGGTATAGTATTTCAGAACGGGAACGGCGCGCTTTACCGGGACAAATATTTCCTTTACGAGGATCTGACGGTCAACAAGGACAATACCCTGACAATAGGTGCAGATCAGATTCTCTTTATCGAAGAGGGTGTTACCCTTGACGTTCAAGGCAATATCGTCAACAACGGAAGGATCATAAACTACGGTCTTATCAAAGGAAACACAAGCGATCTTATCGGTACCGAGATAGGCGATTACGGTATCACATTTTGGCCCGCTGAGCTGACTACCGATAAATACGACGTCAACGACGACGGAGCAAAGGATTCCGTATATGAGATAAGTGACGAAGGTCAGCTCTATTGGTTTGCGGCACTCGTAAACGGTACTCTCCCCAACGAATTGAAAAATCCAAGGGCAAACGCCGTTCTCACCAACGACGTTACCGTAAACAGCAAGGTAATAGATGAAAACGGCGAGCTTATCGGAGACGGCTCGAATCTCTTTGAATGGACACCCATTGATGAGTTCAGAGGCATCTTTGACGGACGGGGCTATGATATCAAGGGATTATACTATAATGATCCAAACCATAATAAGATAGGTCTGTTCAAATATACCCACTCGGGAAGCGTTATCCGCAATCTCGGCGTTACCGATTCTTACTTTTGCGGTAACCAAAGCGTAGGAGCTATAGCGGGACAGAGCTCAAGCACCGTATATAACTGTCACAGCAACTCAACCGTTGTCTCCGGCATAGGCGGAGGTGCGGGCGGTATCACGGGTTATCAGGCAACAGCAAAGATATACCGCTGCTATAACACGGGGCTGGTGACCGGATGGTACCACTTAGGCGGTATTGCAGGCAGCAACTACCGTACTGAGATCGCTGATTGCTATAACAGCGGCAGTGTTGTGGGAACGACCGCGAATTATGAATCAGATGCAGGCGGCATCGTAGGTTATCACAACAAGTCCGGCGTGCAAAACTGCTATAACATCGGAAGTGTTGAAGGATATCATAACGTTGCGCAGATAGCAGCTTACAGATATAACAGTCCTACGGTCGATAACTGCTACTACCTCTCGGATACCGAAACGGCGGAAGGCGGCAGAACTGCAGAGCAGTTTACTTCGGGTGAGATGACCTGGATCCTTAACGGTGAAAGCCATAACGGAAGCTGGAAGCAGACCTTAGGTGAGGATGCATATCCCGTATTTGAAGGAGATACCGTATATTACGGTAAGCTCTGTTCAACAGGTGAAGCTATAGGCTACACCAACGAAAAAGCGTATAACACCGAGGAACACTACAGCGAAGACGGCTACTGCGAGATATGCGGCTTACAGCCTGCACACTTAGCAGAAGACGGATATTACGAGATATACAACAAGGGTCAGCTCTACTGGTTTGCCGACTTTATAAACCGTTACGTTTACGACGACGGCGTTGCAAGAGTCAACGGCAGACTTATGGCTGATATCGTTATAAACGACATACCCTTTGATACCGAGGGAGTTACCTTTGAAGAGTGGACTCCCATCGGCTATGACTTTTACAATTTCAGATACGGCGGTACCTTTGACGGTAACGGCCACACCGTATCCGGTCTCTATATTGACCGCGACGAATATTATACCGGCTTTATCGGAGTACTGGGCGAGGGCGGTATCATAAAAGACCTCGGTATAATCAATTCCTATATCAACGGTGAAAACTCGGTAGGCGGTATTGCAGGTATCTCTGCATCCGAGATCACAAACTGCTTCGTTATTAATACCGATGTCAGCGGCGTCAGCGGTGTCGGCGGTATCGTCGGTGCGCGTACCAATATGAATGACAGCTCGGCTTCGATAAACAACTGCTTCAGTATGGCAAACGCCGTAACCGACAGCGGCGAGATCGGCGGTATCACAAGCGGCATATGTCCCGAGGGCAGCTATTATCTTGCAGATACCGAAAACGATAACGGTGCAAAGACCTCTGAACAGTTTGAGTCGGGAGAGGTTGCTTACCTTCTGGGCGAAAGCTGGGGACAGAGCATCGGAACCGATCCTTACCCCGTGCTTGGCGGTGCAACCGTTTACGCAGGCTACGACTGCGGTAATACGAATATGTATTACTCCAACACTCCTCTTTTAAGTGAAGAGGACAGCTATCACGTTCCCTCTGAGTGGACGGCGGTAGAGGGTGAAGCTTATCATATCAGATACGTTTGTACACGCGAGGTATGTGAGATGTATAACGTCACCGAAACTCAGCCCTGCTCAGGACACGAGGCAGATTGTCAGAACAGACAATATTGTACCACCTGCGGCAACTCCTTCGGTGATTACGATATGAACAACCATACAAGCGAGGAGACCTATTACCTCTACGACGAGGAAACGGGAACTCATACTTTATATCACGTATGCTGTGACAGCGAGATAATCACCGAGCCTCACGATTTTGCTGAATATGATTTTAACGACACCGAGCATTGGCTTGTATGCGTATGCGGTGCGTGCGACAGCACTACCGAAGCCCACAGCTTTGATGCAGAAGGCTTCTGCGTAATATGCGGCGGCTACGAGCCTGCTTATCTCGATGAAGAAAACTACCGTTACGAAATTTCCAAGGCGGGACATCTCTTCTGGTTTGCAAGAAGCGTTAACACCTGGAACACCGTGACCGGTGACGCAGTGCTTACAGCCGACATCGACCTTAACCCCGGCTATACATTTGCTCAGGACGGAAGCTACTCTGCAGAGGACACTGCAGTCGAGCTTCGCAGTTGGACTCCCATCGGTAAAGGCTATGCTTATTATACCGGTTCCTTTGACGGTCGCAACCATACGGTAAGCGGTCTTTATATGAACGATCCCGAGGCGGATATGGCAGGTCTTTTCGGTAACACAATGTATAATTACCCCATTTCCAACATCAAGCTCACCAACGGTTATTTAAGAGCAGACGGTGAAGTCGGCTCGCTTATTGCCAATGCCGAAAGTGTGATCACCAACTGTCACTCGGATCTGACCGTAGTGGGATCGGGAGATATGGGCGGTCTCGTGGGTTACCTTATAGGCGGCGGTATCTACAAGTCAAGCAATACAGGTGACGTAAGCTTCTATCATTCCGGCAGCTCCACCGGCGGTATCGTCGGCAATATGTACAGCGGTGAGATCGTAAACTGTATCAATACCGGACATATTACAGGTACTATCAACACGGGCGGTATTGCAGGAAACAGTGACGGCAACCCCGTAGCCAACTGTCTTAATCTCGGTATCGTTGAGTCAGGCTACTTCTCGACGAAGAACCAGATAGCACAAGACTTTACCAACAGCTATTATCTTGCGATTGAAGCCAACGACAAAGGCGGCAGAACTGCAGAGCAGTTAGCAAGCGGTGAAATAACCTGGTTACTCCAGTCGGCTCAGCCCGAGGAGGACGTTTACGACGAGGAGACCTGGGAATATATAGGAACCGTGATCCCTACCGTTTGGACGCAGACTATAGGTACAGACGAATATCCCACTCTCAACGCAGAGGGCGATATCGTATACCGTAATATCATAAACGGCTGTTGTGAAGAAAATTACGTATACGAGTATTCCAATACCGAAAAGGAGCCTGTGACCGGACATATCTATATTGACGGCGTATGTGCCTGCGGTGCGGCTCAGCCCACCGACGGTCAGCAGGTGGTTATCGGTGATTACACCTACACCTATTACAGCAATCACGCAACAGGCGCACCCGAGGGTTGGAACGCAGTAGTAAACGACAAGACTCTGAGCTCCTACGGTGCAATAGAAGCAGAGGTCAACGGACTTCCCGTAACACAGCTCTATAAGACCTTTGCAGGCTGTACCAATATGACCGAGGCTCTCGCAATTCCCGAGGGTGTAAAGGTGCTTTACAATACCTTTAAGAATTGTACGGCTCTCACATCTGCTCCCGCGATACCCGAAGGAGTAGAGAATATGACCTACGCATTCTGGGGATGCAGTTCTCTTACAGAGACTCCCGAGCTTCCCGAAAGTGTTAAGATACTTAAGGGTGCCTTCTATAAGTGTACTGCTCTTACCTCCGCTCCCGAGCTTATCGGCATCGAGGATCTGACACAGGCGTTTGACGGCTGTACAAACCTCACGGGCGAGGTAACTCTTGCTACCGACAACGCCGCAAAGGCGTTCAGAGGAACCAACGTCACAAGCGTTAAGATAACAAAGGACGTAACTGAGATAGCACAGGGAACCTTTGACGGCTGTAATATTACCGACATCACTTACGAAGGAACAGGCGCTGAGTTTGCGGCTCTGACTATCGGCAGCTACAACGGCAGCTTCAGAAAGGCAAGCGTGAAGGTAACCCTTGCAGATACTCCTTCAATCGTATCCGACGGTAAACGTACGTATATCTGCGACCTTGAAAATATCAAGGATCTCTACATAGGCAAGGGAATACACTCCACCTACAGAGAGGTCAAGAACAACCTCTACTACGGTATGACGAGCGCAAAGTTAGGTGACAGCAACATCTACACCTATGGCGCAGCTCTCCCTGCAGGTGAATATACGCTCTACGTAAGATATATTGACGGAACATACGACCGTGTTAATTTCACGGTAGAATAAAACAAGCGAACAAAAGACTCCTCAGGCGGTTGCCTGAGGAGTCTTTTCAGTGTATAAACATTGCATCTCCGAAGCTGAAGAATCTGTATTCGTTTTTAATTGCTTCTTCGTAAGCGTTAAGCATAATTTCTCTTGATGAAAACGCTGAAACAAGCATAAGCAATGTGCTTTCGGGGAGATGGAAGTTTGTGATAAGCGCGTCCACCGCTTTGAACCTATATCCGGGATAGATGAATATTCCCGTGTCACCGGAGATAGGCTGTATTTTGCCGTCATCGGTGGCAACGCTCTCTATTGTACGGCAGGAGGTGGTGCCTACGCAGATAAGCCTTCCCTTGCGGTTATTGATGATATCGGCGCTTTCCTTTGAAACGCTGATATATTCGCTGTGCATTATGTGGTCGGCTAATGCATCCTCCTTTACGGGACGGAAGGTTCCAAGACCTACGTGGAGCATAACCGGAGCTATCTGCACACCCTTTGCTTTGATCTTTTCAAGTAATTCAGGAGTAAAATGCAGACCTGCGGTGGGGGCTGCGGCAGAGCCGCGCTCGTTTGCGTATACGGTCTGGTATCTGTCCTTGTCCTCTAACTTTTCGGTTATATATGGAGGCAGGGGCATATGACCTATCTCGTCAAAGACGGAATATAGGTTATCCCCCTCATATTCAAATTTAACTATACGGTTTCCGTCCTCGATAACGTCGGTTACGGTTGCACGAAGAAGACCGTTTGCGAATATAATGACAGTACCCGGCTTTGCCCTTCTTCCGGGACGGCAGAGCACCTCCCAGGTGTCAAGACCGCGTGAGCGAAGCAAAAGCACCTCCATATCGATACCGCTGTCCTCCTTCACTCCGTAGAGCCTTGCGGGGATGACCTTGGAATCGTTGATAACAAGCACATCGCCATCCTCCAGATAGTCGATTATATCGCGGAATATCTTGTGCTCAAGTGCTCCCGTTTCCTTAGAAACGCACATAAGCTTGGAGGAATCACGGACAGCCAAGGGGGTCTGGGCAATACGCTCAGAAGGCAGGTCGTAGTAAAAATCCTGCTTTGTAAGATTGGTCTCGGGTAAAGTATTTTTGATCATTTTTATCTCCAAAAATAAGAGGTTTTATTATGAATAAAAAGGTTATTTTCAAGGGGGCGGCTACTGCCGTTATTACACCCTTCAACGATATGGGCGAGGTGGATTACGGCGAGCTTACCCGTATACTTGAGTTTCAGATACTTGAGGGTATAGACGCCTTGGTCCTCTGCGGTACTACCGGAGAAGCTCCTACGCTTACCGACGTGGAGCATCAGCGTATGATAGCTCACGCCGCAAAGGTCATAGACAAGAGAGCTCCACTCATATGCGGAACAGGCTCCAACGACACCGCCCACGCGGTCATGATGTCAAAATGCGCCAAGGAAAACGGCGCAGACGCACTTCTTTTGGTCACTCCCTATTATAACAGGACCACAAACGAGGGACTTATAAAAAGTTATCTCAAGATCGCGGATTCTGTGGATATACCTATGATAATTTATAACGTTCCGGGCAGAACCACCGTGGATATTCCCGTAGAAGTCTACAGAGCCTTATCGAAACACCCTAACCTTGTAGGTGTAAAGGAAGCAAGCGGTTCTATAGGAAAGTTCGCTCGGCTCTGTCACGAGATGGGAGACGATTTTTCCGTATACACAGGCAACGACGACAATCTTATCTCCACCCTTGCGGTAGGAGGGTCGGGAGTAATATCGGTTACCTCAAATATAATGCCGAAATACATACACGACATATGCCAAAAGTGGTTTGACCGTGATTATGACAGCGCACTGGATATGCATTTGAAGCTTTGCGAATTAAACTCACTTCTCTTCTCCGAGGTCAATCCAATCCCCGTCAAAGCCGCAATGAATATGTTAGGCTTCAAAGCGAGAACCTTACGTTTACCTTTAGTTGAAATGACTCCTTCAGGAAAAGAAAAATTAAGAAAAGAATTAAAAAAACTAAATATAATCTAATGGAGATTTCCGTACCAAAGTACGGAAATCCTCCTAAACTTTGCACTTTGCATTTTGCACTTTGCACTTATATTGTCTGCTTATATATCTCGTTCTTCGCAACCCCTCGGTCTTTAGCAACCTGCTTTATGGCATCCATCTTCTTCAATCCCTGAGAGATATAGTATTCGATATGAGTATCTACAGCCATATCCTGCCAAAACGCACCAATGCTTTCCCCTTTTGCTCCTTCTATGACGAGAACATACTCGCCTCTGGGGTCGTTTTGACCGTAATACTCCACGGCATCGGATAAAGTACAGCGCATTACCTCTTCATTGAGCTTTGTAAGCTCACGGCAGAGAGCTATTCGACGGTCGGAGCCGAAATATTCAAGGAGATCGTCTAAGGTATTCTTTAATTTATGAGGTGCTTCGTAGAGAACGAGAGTACGCTTTTCGGTGGATAATTCGGTCAGCATTTCCTTCCGTTCTTTTCCCTTGACAGGCAAAAATCCCTCAAAGACAAAGCGGCGGGTGTTCATGCCCGAAAGAGTAAGAGCAACTATAACTGCCGCAGCTCCGGGAACGCTTGTCACCTTTATACCTGCCTCTATGCAGTCACGTACGATATCCTCGCCCGGGTCGCTGATGGCGGGAGTTCCCGCATCGGTCACAAGAGCACAGCTCTGTCTCTTAAGAAGTCTTTTTAAGATATGCTCGCCGCTAGACTTTTTGTTATGCTCGTAGTAGGATACCATAGACTTAGATATACCTATGGCGGATAAGAGCTTGCCTGTGTTTCTTGTATCCTCTGCGGCGATAAAATCAACCTCGCTTAACACCTTATACGCTCTGTCCGAAAGGTCGGAGAGGTTACCTATAGGTGTGGCTACAAGATAGAGAGTGCCACCCTCTATACGGTTCTTTTCATTTGATTGTGAACTCACTCGGGAACTCTCCCTTCTCGTAAATATAGTCTATATCAGCCCCGTCCATAAAGAGAGGCTTGGTTATATTAAGTCCCGCCTTACCGCCTCTTTTGCCCTCAACGAGGACCATAGATGGCTGGTGATTGGCTGTAGCGTGTACATAGGTCATACGCTTGGGTTCGATGTTGTTTCTTCTCATAGCATCCAAAAGATCTATAAGCCTGTCCGTGCGGTATACGGCATAAAAGAGTCCGCCGAATTTAAGCACACGGCAGGCAGATGCCATAAAATCGTCAATATCTCCGCAGACCTCGTGACGGGCGATATTCTTAGCCGAGCTTTCGTTTGCTCTGCCCGAGGTCACCTTCATGTAGGGCGGGTTAGTAAATACAACGTCAGCTTCAAGCTTAAGCTCTCGCACATCCGAGTGCATGACCTCAATATTTTCAAATCCGTTATGCACACAGTTACGTCTTGCCACGTCGCAAAACGCCTCCTGCACGTCAACGGCATATATTTTTTTGAACTTACCTCTTGCAGCGCAAAGCAGGGATATTATTCCCGTACCGCAGCCGAAATCCACTGCCTCGGAGCTTTTGCCGTCCCTCATATATGCGGAAAGCAGATAGGCATCCGTACCGAAGGTAAGACCTTCCTTTTTCTGTATTAATTCTATACTGTCATTGACGCGTGTCAATGTTTCGTCATCATATAATATCATAATCTTCTTTAAACAACAAAGGCAGGCTCTGAGCCTGCCCTTGTATCTTATAAGTAATTAGCCTTCTGCGATAGCTTCAACAGGGCAAGTACCTGCACAAGCGCCGCAATCGATGCAGGTATCAGCATCAATAACGTACTTGTCGCCGCCGTCAGAGATAGCGTCAACAGGACAACCCTCTGCGCAAGCGCCGCATGCAATGCATGCATCACCAATAACGTATGCCATTGTATAGTACCTCCGTATAGAATAAATTTTATACAAGGGGATTATAGCACATAGCAAATAAAAATGCAAGTATTTTTTAATCATTTGAGATGAATATATTTTTCCACCTCTCGCCAAGGCACATTAAAACCGGCTCCGTGGGCGCAGAAAACCGAATCGGCGGTGTTTTCCGTATCCCTTTCAGGGTCGTATCCGATACGCTCTATGACCTCGGCTTCATTGTGGCAGACGTCATATCCGTCATAGCTGAATACTACCCTTCCTTTACCACCGGTAAATGAAATAAACTCGGTTTGATAGGGAGTAAATTCGGAAATGGGGATACGGGCGTTTATAACTGTCTTCAGTCCCTCGTTTTCGCTTGAGATAAGAGTACCGCTGAGCCTTGTGATATCAGATATCACCCTGCCCATATGGGAGGTGTCAACCGTAAAGCGGCATTTATAATAGGGCTCAAGGAGTCGTGAAGCTCCCCTCATAACTCCGTGACGGATAGCTCTGTAGGTCGCTTCTCTGAAATCTCCTCCCTCGGTATGCTTTTCGTGAGCAGCTCCTGCAAGCAACACTATCTTAACGTCGGTCAGCGTCGAGCCTGCAAGGACACCTTTATGCTCCTTTTCAAAAACATGGGTACGGACGAGATTCTGATAGTTTGAGGTGAGTGTATTTAACGAACATTCGCTTTCAAACATTATACCGCTTCCACGCTCGGTGGGTTCTATCCTTAAATGCACTTCACTGTAATGCCTTAGAGGTTCAAAGTGCCCGTAACCAACCGTCGGCTCGGTGAGAGTTTCCTTATATACGACATCGCAGTCGCCGAATCTAACGTCAATATCAAACCTCTCGGCAATTCGCTGCTGTAATATCTCAAGCTCTATCCTACCCATAACAGACACGGATATCTCGCCCGTTGCGCTTTCGTATCTAACCGCAAGGATAGGCTCCTCGTCCTCAAGAAGCTGTAATTTAGTCAGCATATCCTTTGAGGTGATGCTTTCGGGATATATGATCCTTGCAGAAAGTCCGGGAACGCAAGGCTCATCGCTTGACATGCCTATACATTCTCCAGCCCTATAGCCTGTAATACCGTATATCTCGACCACGTCTCCTGCGGATGCTTTTTGTACAGAAACAGACTTCGTTCCGTCAAAAACACGAAGCTCGGAAATTCTCTCACCGTTGGGCAGAGTGTCACGCACCGATATCTCACCGCCGCTTATATGACAAAGCATTATACGCTTATCCTTTTCGTGCCTGACCTTGAATATCTGAAGGACAAGCTCACCTTGAATACGGTAATCTGTTTTACAGAGAGCATCTATACACTCTAAAAGCTCGTCTGCGCCTTGGTTTGTCACAGCAGAGCCGCAGATGCAGGGACAAAGCTCTCTATGCATAAAAAGCTCTGCCGCATTTTTCTCTGCTTCATCTAAGGGAAGCACACCGTTAAAATATTTCTCCATAAGGGCTTCGTCACTTGCCGCCACAGCCTCAAGATAATCCTCGCCCTGCCAGAGCACAGCCTTGCCGAAGCGTTCCTTAAGCTCCGCAAAAACTCTGTTAGGCTCTGCAATGTCACGGTCGCACTTGTTGATGAAAAAGATGGTGGGTATACCTCTCTCGGCAAGCATATCCCACAAAAGCTCCGTATTACCCTCGATACCCTCGACGGCAGATACCGCAATAACGGCACAGTCAAGAGCAGCCATACACCTCTGTGTGTCCGGCAGGAAATCCGTATGACCGGGAGTGTCGATGAGATAATAATCGTTATTATTAAATTTAAAGCCGCAAGCCCCCGAAAAACAGGTTATGCCGCGTTCCCGCTCGATGGATGCGGTATCCATCACCGTGTTCTTTTCTTCGATACTGCCCCTTCGGCGGATAGCTCCCGTATTATACAAAACAGCCTCGGAAAGAGTTGTTTTTCCTGCATCCACGTGGGCAAATATTCCTATAGTCTTTTTCATACGTAAATTATATCACGGCAAATTCGTCTGTGTCAATATTGACATTTGTTTTATAAATTGTTATACTATATAAAATAAAATTCAGGAGAGCGACATGTTTAAAAGATCACTTATAATACTTCTCACTCTGGCAATGCTTTGTTCTGTGGGATGCTCAAATAAGACCACCGTTGACAACCCCGACGAAACGGGCGAGATAACCTCGCCTACCCCTGCAGAGACCGAGCCCCGCTTCAAGATCCCGGAGGATGCCGTAATGAACGATACCCAGAAGGAGGCAGCAGAGGCTGCTCAGGAGCACCTCAACGGTGCAGGTGTTTCAAGAGCTACTCTCATAAAGACCCTTGTAGACGAAGGACACAGCGAGGAGGATGCAATATTTGCAGTAGATCTCTTCGGCATCGATTGGATGGAGATGGCAAGAGGAACAGCGGAATTCTACACCTACTATATGCCCTTCTCATACCAAGGAATTATCGACCATCTCAAATACATGGAGTTTACACCCGAAGAGGCACAGTACGGTGCCGATCAGGTAGAGGTGGATTGGGATTCCATGGCTAATAAGTATATAGAAAAATACTACCTCTACGGTTCCTTTACCAATGACGAGATAATCACCGAGCTTACCGAAGCAGGCTTTACTGAGGAGCAGGCTAAAAACGGTCTCAAGGAATACGAGGACAAGCTGGCAGAGGATTCATCGTTGCGCGAGGAACTTGGACTTGACTAAAATATGATGCTGAAAAAGCTCTCCAAAGGAGAGCTTTTTTTATATTGCCGTTGTATAATGAGTTCCGTCCGTAGCTATAAGCAATGCTATTATCGTAGCTATAGCCGCAACAATGAGAATATATAGAAAGGTTCTTCCGCGCTTCGATTTCTTTTCGACCATGACCTGTTTGTAGACTTCTTCAAACTTGTCCTTGTTTACGGCATCAAGTTTCTTCTGCTTGGCAACTGCATTTTTCAGATCCACAACGCCGTATTTTTTGAGGGAAACGAGCGTGCGGTTACAGGAGTGACAGGCACCCTCAGAACTATGATTAAGTTCTCCGCAGGTGCAGAACCAAAGGTCGGTTTCTTCCTTCGGGTAATATACACCCTCCTCAAAATGAGATCTGAACTCACGAACAAGGTCATCGTCCGAAAGATACTCTTCAAGAGTATCGGGGAAGCTTAACTCCTGCCAAGGAGTTTTTTCATCAGCGCAGAAACTCGTGCCGTCGGTAAAGACTATCTCGTCTATAGAAAAGAACGCATTCTTATGGTCAAATCCGTTTAAGGGGATATCTATGACTGTATCCATATCACGGGCGATATATAGCCCGTCTGCCATCCCCTCAGCGCGCTCGGTATCGGTAATGGCAGATACCTTTACTCTTTTTATAGTTTTGTCGCTTATATTGATAAGCTGCATTTTACACAGCATACCGCCGCCTCTGATATCCCGAAGCAGAGAAAAATCTCTGACTATCACGGGTGAGCCCTCGGTATAGAGATTCTTGTCAGCGGAATAAACTATCTTGTATTTTTCACTCATATTATTACTCCTGAAATTATTTATCTGTATAGTCGATAACCAAAGCATCTCCAAGAATATCCGGCTTATACTTCATACTGTCGGCATCTGTAATTTCACGTACCACCTTGCAGGGTACGCCTGCGGCAAAAGAGCGGGGCGGAATATCACGGGTCACTACACTTCCCGCACCGATAACGCATCCGTCACCGATAGTTACTCCGGAGCATATGATCGCACCCGCACCAAACCAACAGTCGTTGCCTATATACACGGGCTTGGCGTAGCAGAGCCTTCTCTTTTCACCGTCGGCGCAGAGCATTTCCCTGCGCTCCTCTGCCACCATTGGATGAATGGGGGTAACGATGGTCACGTTGGGACCGAAATCACAGTTGTTACCGATCGTGACCTCGGCATCGTCCTGTATGGTTATATTGAAATTAAAGAAGCACTTTCGTCCGACTTTAGTATGAACGCCGTAATGGAAGGTAACCGGTCCCTGAAAAAAGGTTTCCTCGCCTATCTCACCGACTATTTGGTTTATTATCTCGTTTCTTTTTTCTGTTTCGTCCTCATAAAGTCGGTTGTAATCGAGATTAAGCTTATGTGTTCTTAATTTAATTGCCTTTAACTCGGGGTCTCCCGGAAAGAAGAGTATTCCATCTTTTATCTTTGCTTCTTCGTTCATTGTTTCAACCTGCTTATATTTGATATATTCATTATACCATAGCTCTATCCAAAAAAGCAAGTCGATCGACTTGCTTTTTGTCATTGTCTTTTCATCTGTCTTAAAAATAACAATACTGCCAAGACCAAAATAACTGCGGCATAGCCAAGCACCCATAACAAATGTAGCAGAATGTCTCCGAAGTTACCCGAAAGTGCTGCTCTCTCAAGCTCTACCGCGTGGACAAAGGGAAGCGCATAGGCGATACGCTTAAATACACCGCCCACAAGCTCAAGGTCGAACCATATTCCCGACACCCAAGCAGAAAGGTTAGTGAGAAGCGCACCGCAGATTCCCCCTACCTGCTTATCGTTGAGTACGCTTCCGCAGAGAAGCCCCAAGGCGATATATAATACCGATACAGGGATGATAAACAGGGTAGCATACAGAATATTTACCGTAATATCAAGTCCGAGAATGATGGCGGCGATATAACAAATTATACATTGAGCAACCGATATGGGTATGATGGGCAGTGTATATCCGAGGATAAAATCTGTGGGAGTCAACGGTGTGGTATATAAGCGTTGTAAAAGCGAGCTGCCTCTGTCCTTCGAGATAAGAGTTGCGGAAAACAACGTCATAAAGGAAAGTCCGAACACACTTACTCCGGGAGCAAGACGCTCTATTTCAAAGAGCTCTACGGGGATATTTGCCTGTATGGCACTGAGAAGTAATATGAGTACAAGGGGAAAACCTAAGCCGAAGGCTAAATTCAGCGGGTCGCGGAGAATTTCCTTGGTATTTCTTTTTGCAAGTGTAAGCATTCTCATTTTGCCGCCCCCTTGACTATGCGGATAAAGGCTTCTTCAAAGCTGTCGGTGCCTGCCTGCGCTTTTATACCCTCGGCAGTGTCGCAGACAAGGAGCTTACCGTCCTTCATGATTGCGATACGGTCGGACAGCTCCTCTGCCTCCTCCATATAATGTGTTGTAAGAATTATGGTAACCTTACCCTTGAGAGAACGGATGATGTCCCAGAGGTCGCTGCGTGCAAGCACGTCAAGACCGAGGGTAGGCTCGTCAAGGAAAAGTATCTTAGGTTCGCTTATAAGAGCCATGGCTATACTCAGCCTTCTCTGCCAGCCTCCGGATAATTTTCCGGCTTTTTTGCGGCTTACCGAATCAAGTCCCAAAAGCTCTGTCAGCTCTTTTATTTTTGTATTCTGCTTTTCCTTTGAAAAGCCGTGGGCACCGCAGATAAGCTCAAGATTTTCTCTGACGTTAAGCCCCGGAGCAACTGCCGTTTCCTGAGGCGAAACGGCAATAAGTTTTTTGACCTCTGTACCCTCACGGCATATACTCTTACCGCAAAGATAAGCATCCCCCTCTGTAGGCTTGGTAAGACAGGAAAGCATCTTTATCGTGGTGGTCTTCCCCGCTCCGTTTACACCGAGCAGAGAAAAAAGCTCGCCCTCTTCGATACAAAGAGAAAGTCCGTCAACGGCAGTGACATCACGGTATTTCTTAGTAAGAGCTTCAATTTTAATTGCATTCATTTTTTACTCCTTCGGCAAATGCCTTACCCGTATTCCTTGGTATATATCGGTTAGCATTTCGCTTATAAGCTCAGAATCAAGTGATAAAAACGAGGTGGCAAGCATAGTGCCGATACCGTGAACACAGCTCCACATCTCAAGATGCATAAGCTCCGCTTTTTCTCTTGTAACTGAATTGGCTTTCATAATTATCTCAACAGAAGCGGTAAAATCGGGGGACGGTACAAGCTCCCTGCCCTTTCTGTCCCTCATAAACAGAAATTTGAAAAGCTCCTTTTCTTCCTCAGCAAAGCGTATATAAGCCATTCCGAAGGCTTTGTACTGCGGATATTTTCCGTTTTCGGCCTCGTTTTTAAGGAAATCAAGATAAATATCGTATGCGGCGTTTATTACAGCCTTCTGCAGCTCGTCCATGGTTGCGAAATTTGAAAACACGGGCTGAGTGGAGCAGTTCAATTCTGCGGCAATTGCACGGGCGTTGACGGCACCCGTTCCGTTCTTACGCACAAGCCCGACGGCTGTTTTTATTATGTCCTCTTTTGTAATTTTAATCTTAGGCGGCATGTCTATCTCCATATATATCTATTGTTATATATCATTTGTTATTTTATCATTAATGCTATGATTTGTCAATATAAAAATTAAAGGATCCAAGCAAAAAGCTCAGATCCGTAATTTTTAATTCTTCATCAAGGTAACGATGACCTCGACCATCCTTTCCATAGCCTGTACGGGAACGAACTCTTGTACGCCGTGGAAGTTTGCACCGCCTGTGGAAAGGTTGGGGCAAGGCAGACCTTCAAAGGAAAGTCTCGCTCCGTCGGTACCTCCGCGGATAGGTACTATCATAGGCTCAACACCGCAGGCCTTCATTGCATTTACGGCATTGTCAATGATGTGCATATGAGGAGTGATCTTCTCCTTCATATTGAAATAGCTGTCCTTGATCTCACATTCAAAGGTACCATCGCCGTAGACCGTGTTGAGGTAATTTGCAAGATTGCGTACAAATATCTTACGCTCGGTAAACTTCTCCATATCGTGGTCACGGATGATATAGAAAAGCTCTGCCAGAGTTTCGTCACCCTTCATATCACAGAGATGATAGAAGCCCTCGTAGCCTTCGGTGTTTGAGGGGGTCTCTGCCTTGGGCATCATATTTATAAATTCGGCGGCAAGCAGGCTTGCGTTCTTCATCTTGTTCTTAGCACTTCCGGGATGGATATTTATACCGTGAACTTTAATTTTAGCAGATGCGCCGTTAAAGTTTTCATATTCTATCTCGCCTAACTCTCCGCCGTCTACGGTATACGCCCAATCACAGGCAAATTTCTTTATATCAAAGCGATCCGCACCTCTGCCTATCTCCTCGTCGGGAGTAATGCCTACCGCAATTCTGCCATGGCTTATCTCGGGGTGATTGATGATATACTCGCAGGCGGTGAATATCTCGGCTATACCAGCCTTGTCATCCGCACCGAGCAGAGTCGTTCCGTCGGTGGTGATGATATCACTTCCCTGCCACTTTTCAAGATAGGGGAAATTCTTGGCCTCAAGGCTAATACCGTTACCAAGCTCTATATCGCCGCCGTTATAGCTTACGATTTTGGAATTTATTCCGTCACCCTTTACGGCGTTGCTTGTATCCATATGGGCAATAAAACCGACAGAAGGATCATTTTCTCTTCCGGGGGTGGCAGGTATAAAGCCGTAAACGTAGCCGTCCTTGTCAAGCTCTACGTCAGTCAGGCCTATCTGCTTTAATTCTTCAGCAAGATATTTTCCGAGCTCAAGCTGTGAGGGGGTGGAGGGGCAAGTTTCGGAGCTTTCGTCCGAGTTTGTTCCAAAGGATACGTATTTTAAGAATCTTTCGCTTACTGTCATTTTAGTTTCCTCGTTTTTATCTTTATACCGTTATTATACCAAATCGGATGGGGTTTGTAAACCGATTATTACCGAAAAGGAAATAATAAATTTACGAGCCTTTCAAACTTGACATTGTATTTTTATTATGATATAATGTTATCCGCAACATCGAGGTGTAGCGCAGTTGGGGACGATCCCGAGCGCCGACAGTGTCGGATGCAGCGAGGGTGAGGAGTGGCAGTAACACAGCGATTGCAGAGCAAACAACGCTTGCGACAGCAGAGCTGATGTTGCAACAGGAAGCGCGCCGGTTTCGGCGGCTACCACAAACCAAATAACAAAAAATCGAGGTGTAGCGCAGTTGGTAGCGCGCCAGTTTCGGGTACTGGAGGCCTGGAGTTCGAATCTCCACACTTCGACCAAAAGAATAAGACCGTACTTTTGTACGGTTTTTTCTTTTGGTGTTGACTACAGACAAAAAAAGTGATAAAATAATTATAACTTTATTAATATCAGGAGAACGATTATGGCAAAGATCATTCAGGACATACTCAATTTTATCAAAGAAAAAGACATCCAGATGGTAGACTTCAAGATGGTTGACATCAACGGTCAGTACCGTCACGTTACCATCCCCGCAGAAAACTTCTCTGAGGACACAATGAAGTCGGGTATCGGCTTTGACGCCTCCAACTACGGCTATGCGGTTGTTGAGAAGAGCGATATGGTATTTATCCCCGACCCCGACACCGCAGTTATTGACCCCTTCTGCTCTATCCCCACCCTGTCCATGACAGGTAACGCGATGGTTATCGCTTCCCCCGAAAACAAGCCTCTGGCACAGTATCCCCGTAACATCATCCGTGCTGCCGTTGACTATATGAAAAAATCCGGCGTTGCAGACACAATGAAGATACTTCCCGAGTTTGAGTTCTACCTCTTCGACGACGTTGCCTGGGAGGTAAGCGGCAGACAGATCGCAGCTTCCGTTGACGCCGTTCAGTCCTACTGGAACAGCGCAGTTGAGGGTAAGGGCGTTGTAGTTCCCAAGCAGAAGAACTATCATATTGCAAAGCCCTTTGATATCTCCTACGAGTGCCGCTCCGAGATGTGTATGCTTATGAAGGATATGGGTATCGAGATAAACTATCACCATCCCGAGGTTGCTGCCTCCGGTCAGTTCGAGATAGAGCCTCAGCTGGGTGAGGTCGTTCATATGGCAGATGCTACAATGATGATCAAATATATCATCCACAACACCGCTCTTAAGTACGGCAAGTCCGCAACCTTTATGCCCAAGCCCATCTACGGTGAGGCAGGCAGCGGTATGCACGTTCATATGATCCTCTTTAAGGACGGACAGCCCGTATTCTCTGATGATAACGGTTATTCTAACTTAAGCGAAACAGCTCACTACTTTATGGGCGGTCTTCTCAAGCATATCGGCTCTCTCTGTGCTCTGACCAACCCCAGTACCAACTCCTTCAAGAGACTGGTTCCCGGCTTTGAGGCTCCCGTAACCGTTGGCTACGCTACCTCCAACAGAAGTGCAGTTATCCGTATTCCCGCTTATGCAAAGTCTCCCGACAAGCGCCGCTTTGAGCTCCGCAACCCCGATGCTACCTGTAACCCCTATTTCTGCTATGCGGCTATCCTTATGGCAGGTCTTGACGGTGTTAAGAACAAGATCGATCCTCACGCCAACGGCTGGGGTCCTTACGATATGAACCTCTATCACTTAAGCGACGAGGAGAAGGCTAAGCTCAGCCATCTTCCCACCTCTCTTGACGAGGCCCTCAACTGCCTTGAGGCTGACCACGATTACCTCACAGAGGGCGGTGTATTCCCCGAGGAGCTCTTAAAGAACTTCATCGCAGCTAAGCGTGCAGAATGTGCAGAGCTTGCCAAGATTCCTAATCCTGCTGAGTTCGACAAATATTACAACCTGTAATGAATATAAGATTTCTGGGCACCGGCTTCGGTGCCCCTTATAAAAACCGACATCAGCAAAGCATCCTTATAGAGGTAGGCGAAAACGCCTACCTCTTTGATGCAGGTGCGCCTGTAACCGACATTCTGTCCTTTTCCCAATATGATATGTCACGGATAAAGACCGTCTTTATAAGCCACCTCCACGGTGACCATATGAACGGTCTTAACGATATGATAAATTTAGCGGAATTCTTTAATATCCGCTGTGATATTTATCTCTCGGAGGAAAGGGGTATAGATGCATTTAAGACCTATACCTATATGCAATTAGGCAATAAGGACAGCACCCGAATTAATTTTAAGCTCATCAAGGAAGGAATTTTCTATGATGACGGTATACTTAAGGTAACTTCATATCAGAACGATCATATGAAGGGTCTTCCCTGTTACAGCTTTCTTATCGAAGCCGAAGGCAGGAGGGTTTATATCACAAGCGATCTTTCTCCTTCACTAATCGATCTTCCGGATATTGAGGCTGATATGCTTATTATAGAAGCTGCCCACTTTGATGCCGAAACGGTTGTTTCAAAATGCAATAAGTTAAAGGTTGATAAGGTGGCATTCGTACATGTTATGCCGCCTGAAAAATATGAGAACATCAAAGCACAAAAAGCAGCTTTTACAGTTCTCTACCCCAATGACGGGGAGGACTATATATTATGAAAATCAGATTTTTAGGCACAGGTGCCGCCGACTGGTCGCCTGAGCGCCGTGACCACGGCGACGAATACAGAGGCAACGCTTCTGCTCTTATAAACGACACTATCCTTATCGATCCCGGGCCTACCGTTCCCTACGCTCTTGAAAAATTCGGTATTGCTCCCGAAAGTATAAAATATATCATCAACACCCATAAGCATAAGGATCATTTTAATTCGGATACCCTTACTTTTCTTGAATCAAAGGGTGCAAGATTCATTGAATTTGATGATGAGATAATCCTTGAAGATGTTAAGATCAAAGCCTCAACGGGTCATCACCGTGTTCCCACAAAGCACTATCTCTTTGACGACGGAGAGAGTAAGATCTATTACGCTCTCGACTCCGCATGGCTTCTCTACGATGAGGTGCAGATGATAATAGATACCGCTCCCGTTGATCTTATCGTCCTTGACTGCACCGTAGGCCATCAGGACGGCGACTACCGTATCTTTGAGCATAACAATATCAATATGGTCATTGAAATGAAAAAAACTCTCAAGGAGCATATCAAGCGTTTCTGCATAAGCCATATGTCCTGCGGACTTCACGACGACCATGATATTATCTGCCGTGACCTTGAGCCCTACGGTATTGAGGTTGCGTATGATGGGTTGGAGATCAGCTTAAATGACTAAAGAGGTTTTGAGCACAAGGCTCAAAACCTCTTTAGTCATATTTACTCATTAAAGCTTTACACAGAGCACAGGCACCGTAATCATTACGGCAATATCTGTTCTGATGTCTTGCCTTGAGAAGGCTGTTCGTGAATACGGTTACGTTACTTGTTCCCTCAGGGATCCCCTCACAGATGAGGCGTGAGCTCGCCTCCTTGAGGTAAAAGGGACAGGTAGTATATATATCCTCTGTGTACTTAATCATACATTCCTCCTATTCCGAATATTCGGTTTGCCGTGATCTCAAGTCTTCCGTAGGAGCCCTCCTCCGAGGCAGTACGGTGAAGCCTCCCCTCCACCATTATCCGTCGGTCGGGGTCTATTTCCTTATACACCTTTTCCGCAAGCTCTCCCCATACGGTAACATCTATATATTCATTTGATTTGACACCCTCGCTTACAAGGATGAAATTTGTTACAGCTATACCTGTTGTAGTCAGTTTTAACTCAGGATTCTCCTTGGCTTTGCCGGTTATTATAACTTTATTGAAATCAATATTTTTCATTTTTACTCCTCACTTTCTTCGTTATCCTCGTTCTTTGTGCAGAAACCGCACGCGTCACATTCATATGGCCCTTTTACACACATGTATGCCAAGCTTTTCCTCCTTTCTGTCCCATATTTTGGACATGTATTGTACTAAAATTTATAGCGAAGCAAATGAGTGGTTTGTTTCGTTCTTATACCGAAAAGTAATTTTAAGAAATCTTAAAATTTATCTTGACAATACTTCGGAAATCTGATACAATGATTTCGGAAATATTAAATCTTAGCCCCGTTTAGTTAAGATTTCTTAAACTCTACAACAAATTATATATCGGTTTTCCGAAAATGTCAATGGGTTTATGTAAGATTTCTTTAATAATTTTCGGTTTTGTAGGAGCGTACAAAAAATGTATGAGATTTTTGTTGAATTGTTACAAAAGAACGGTATGACCGCATATCAGGTATGTAAAGCCACGGGTATAGCCCCCGCCACTATCAGCGATTGGAAGAACGGAAAATCCACCCCCAAGCAGGATAAGCTTAAAAAGATAGCCGACCATTTCGGTGTTTCTCTCGACTATCTGACAACGGGCAAGGAATCTGCAGCAAAGAGCACTGTCACCGATAACGATATCAAGCTTGCTCTATTCGGGGGGGACGGAGAGGTCACCGACGAAATGTGGAAGGAAGCTATGTTTGCCGTAGAGCTGATAAAGAAAAGACACAGTAAAGAGGAGTAGTAATCAAATGAGAACAAGCACACAATGTGCAGTGTTTTGTGATGAAAATGAAATAGTCCTCGATTATTGCAGACTGCCGCTTAATAAGTCTGTATCCTTCGAGGACGGGAAAGAAAAATATATAATCATGGATGAAGGAGATATGACGGAGCCTGAGCGCAAGGTTCATCTTGCTCACGAGATCGGCCACTGTATGACGGGAGCCTTCTACCGACCCTACTCTCCCCTTGAGACCAGAAGCCGCTGCGAACATAAGGCAAATATGTGGATGATCGAGCATATTTTGCCAAAGGGAAATTTAGAGAAGGCGTTTACCCAAGGCATCACCGAGGTATGGGAATTGGCAGAGCATTTCAATGTAACCGAGGATGTGATCCGCTTCGCGTGCTATGAATATTTTGATAGAAATTGAAAAGTCGGTTCAAATGAACCGACTTTTCACATTTAATTACGAATTGAGAATTGAGAATTCTTAAGGTCTGAGTCCCATTCCGCCCTCAAGAGTAAGGGTCTCGCCCGACATATACTTAAAGTCGGGGGATGCAAGCTGAACGCAAACACGTCCTATTTCAAGCTCGGAGTTGCCGTAGTGACCCATGGGAGGCATATGAACGTTTGCCTTGAATGCCTCGGGGTTATACTCTGCCCACTTCTCAAGCTGGCTGGTCCAAGCAAGAGGACATACTACGTTTACGTTTATACCGTCCTTGCCCCACTCGGTTGCCGCAACACGGGTAAGTCCGCGGATACCCTCTTTAGCTGCCGCATAAGCAGACTGACCGAAGTTACCGAAGAGACCTGCACCGGAAGCAAAGTTGATAACAGAGCCCTTTGTTTCCTTAAGATAAGGATAGCAAGCCTTCATATAGTAGAAAGCGGAATAAAGGCCCGAATACATAGCAAGATCAAACTGATCCGTGGTATGGTCTGCCAAGGTTACACCGGACGCAGACGCCTGAGCGTTGTTGATAAGAACGTCGATACGTCCGAATGCCGCTATCGTATTGTCGATAACATTTTTTACTGTTGCTTCATTGTCATTTGCGCGGCTTATATCTGCCTGACAAGCAAGGACCTTGATACCATAGAGGCTCTCAAGCTCTTCCTTTGCCTCTGTGAGCTTCTTTACGTTTCTGCCCGTGAGGACAAGATTTGCCCCCTCCTTTGCATATGCGATGGCAATACCGTATCCGATAGAGCCTGCGGAGCCGTCCTTTAAGGGCTCTGCCTTACCGCCGCCTGTGATTATAGCTGTCTTTCCTTCTAAAAATCCCATAATTTTATACCTCATTTATCTTTAAAATAATCAAATTTAATCGAATCCCAGCAGGCGTTAAGCCTTTCGTCGATCTCGGTGCTTCGCTGTTCTATCAGATCAAAGGACATTGTATCGCTCTTGGAATATACGCTTCCGTCATACCAAGAACGGTCTGCAAAGATTACGTATCCTCCGTTATCCGAAAAGGCATCGTTACCAATATAGTATCTGCCGTCGTTATCCATACCGAAAAGGTTTACCACCGTAGGCAGGATGTCATATGTAGCCGTGACCTTATCCACCGTCATGGGCTCAAGCTCCTCGGAATATATAACGAAGGGCACGTTGCACATCAGGTTGGTATCCGAGGTCCCCTTATACTTGGTAAGTATGGCATTATCCGTCACATAGTGGTCATAGTGGTCGGTGTAGAAGATAAGCACCGTATCCTTGAGTCTGTCCTCTGCCTCCAGCTTCTCGATAAGAGAGCCGATGAATACGTCAGTCTCGTAAGCGTAACAGAGAGCCCATACATACTCGTCCTCTGCGTCCTCGGGAAGCTTCGGTCTTATTATATCCTCGTATTTCTTTACCGCCTCGTGTTCGGCGTTATAGGGACCGTGTCCCGTATAGGTGATTATAAAGGACATAAACCTCTCTGCGGGTGCATACATATCGTACGCCTCTATGAGAGCCGAATCCATATCAAGGTCGCTGAGCTTCATCTCTGCCCCGCTGTAATACTTGGTATATCCCCAGTTCTCGTGAACGTCACCGCGGTTATAGATCCCTCTGCCGCTTCGGTGGAAGCTGTTTACGGTATATCCCTCTGCCTTGAACATATTGGGCATGGAATAGGGATAATCGGTCTTGGTAAAATATCCGGTCTTGGAGGAGTTCATAGGAGATATCATCCCCGTATTCACCACGTTCTCGGTATTGAAGGTGGATGCCCAAAGATATTTCGGAGCATAGAAGCTCGTGAAATTGATACCCTTGTTCGTTACCGAATAAAGGGAGGGCATAGACACCTCGTTGACCATCCAGGTATCTATCGATTCGAGCTGAACAAGCAGGAGATTTTTGTCCTTGAAGATACCCGTCATTTCGTTATCGGGATCAATGGGCTTTGAGGAATAATATTCATCAAGCTCGTCTATACGTCCCTTGTTTATAAGCTTTTCTACGGTATCCACCGCACCCGTGCTTACGTACAGATCACGGAAGGTATACTGATATAGTCCGCACATATGCATGCAGAGATGATAATCCGAAAAATCGTCGTAATGATCTGCGGGGCTCTTGGTGCTCTCCCAGGTTATACCACCGCTCTCGCCCTTGAAATAGCTGTTGCTGTACAGAGCTATTCCCGTAATACCTACGGCGACCAAGAGGATTGCGGCAAGGGCAGAAATAAGATATTTCTTACTTTTTGCAAGAATAAGAGCTGCAATAACAGACAGCACTATACTCAGCAAGATAAGCGCTATAAGCTTCTTAGGTATCTTGAAATAGGACAGGTCAAAGAATGCCGCGCCGTCATCCGCAAACATGACAGAAGAAAAGGACATATACTGTCCGAAAAAGCTGTCAAGACAGGCGTGAACTATAACCAGTACGCCAAAGAACAGAGTTGTCACAATGACGTATATACGTCTGAGTATCCGTGGCAATATAAGAGCAAAGCCCGCTAATATTATACACCAGAAAAGAGAGGTGTAAAAGGGGACCAAGTCCGGCAAGGGAGAGGTGTTGTTCTTCTCATATATGACCCTGAAGGATACGTCCAGGGTCATAAGGCAAAGAACGTGTATCAGCACCGACAAGGCACTGCGTAACAGAGGATGCCTGTCCCCGAAAAGTATATTTCTTATAATCTTCATATTATCATTCCTTATAAAGTGATATCTTATTATACACTATTTAGATCAATTTTGCAAGATATGGTTCTATACCGAGCTTTTGACAGATTCGGTCGTACTCACGGCGCTTTTCTGCCTTCTTTTCTTCGGTCATCCTGTCATTGCGTATGCCTCGGATAAGCACGTTCTTGGGAGTTTCCTCGGGATCGATAAGCTCAAGGGCGGTAACGTCGTAGCCGCAGGATTCAAGCATAAGACAGCGAAGCGAGTCTGTTGCCGCATCGCAGAGCTTCTGCATAAGGATCGAATGGCTGAGCATAAAATCACAGTCGGAGCCGCTTGGCTTTAACTGATGCATCATCTCGTGGTGACAGCAGGGTGTGGACATAATAACACGGCTGCCAGATTTCACCGCCTTGGCAAGCACGATATCTGTTGCAATATCACAAGCGTGAAGAGACACCGTAAGATCGGGAGTGGTCACAGGCTCAAAGTCGTTTATATCCCCTGAGATAAAATGAAGTCCGGTATATCCTAATTTTTCCGCAACGGAATTGCAGTATTCTATAACATCCTCTTTTAAGTCAACGCAGTCCATACGGACAGCTCTTTCCTCGATAACTGTGAAATAATAATACACCGCAAAGCTTAAGTAGCTCTTGCCGCAGCAGAGGTCAAGTATATAAAGCTCTCTGTCGCGAGGGAACTTATACGCCTCAGACAAAAGCTCAAGGAAGCGGTTGATCTGTCTGAACTTGGAACGCTTTTTATCAAAAACTCTGCCGTCGCGATCCTTAACGCCTAATTCAAAGAGAAAGTCAACGGGCTCGGTTGAAGAAATGATATGCTGCTTACGGCGGTCGTGACCCTGTACCGCCACCTTTTCACCCTTGTCCTTTATGCGGTCAAGCACGGTTATCTTGCCCTTGCCCGAGACCTTTATCTGTGCCTCGCCTGCACCGGTGAGAATATTGACCTGCTTATAGTCGTGACCTATCATAAGCACAAGAGCATCGGGGGCATCCGTTGCCTTGATGTTTCGGTGAGTAGCCTTGCCGTCAGTTGTAAAAGTCTCTATCTGAAGATAAAGCTCCTCTTTTATCTTTATAAGAGTGGCAACACTCTTTAATATTTTTTTGTCGGCAGGCTTACTTAAAATTATCTTTTTCAGTATTCCTTTTTCGATTACAGACTTAAAAAGCTCTAACATCTTTTTTCCTTTACTTGACAAATATTTTTGTTATAAATATAATATATATGAAGCTTTTGCAGGGCAAAAGTAACCTTAAATTGAGAATTAAGAATTGAGAATTTTTATATGGAAGGTATTATTATAAAAGGTCTCGGCGGTCTCTATGATATCCTCTGCGACGGTAATATTGTTCAATGCCGTGCAAGAGGTGTTTTCCGCCACGAAAATATAACTCCCTACGTAGGTGACAGAGTTGTGATAGAGGATGACTGTATCGTTGATATCATCGACCGAAGAAACACTCTTATCCGTCCCCCTATGGCAAATCTTGATATCCTCTTTATAGTAGCGGCAGCAAAAAAGCCTATGCCCGTCACCGCAACCCTTGACAAGATGATATCTATCGCCGACCACAAGGGAATCGAGCCTGTGGTCATAGTAACCAAGAATGACCTTGACCCCAAAAGAGCAGATGAGCTGAAAGAAATATATTCCTCCATCGGTGTGGATGTGTTTGTAACAGACCCCGATTCCGACAAAGCGGAGCTGCTCGAATTCTTCAAGGAAAAATGCCGCGGCAGGATATCTGCGTTCTCGGGAGCTTCAGGGGTAGGCAAGTCCACTCTTCTTAATGCTCTCTTCCCCGCTCTGGGACTTGCTACGGGAGACGTGAGCCGCAAGATACAGCGCGGCAAGCATACCACCCGTCATGTTGAACTGTACTCCCTCAACGACCTTTTCGGTGACGAAAGCTATAACGGTTTTATAGCGGACACTCCCGGATTTTCTATGCTTGATCCCACCATATACGATGATTACACCGTAGATGAGCTTCCCTATACCTTCCGCGAGTTCAGGCCTTATTTAGGCGAGTGTAAATACACAAAATGCACTCATACAAAGGAAGAGGGCTGTGCCATACTTGAGGCTCTATCAGAGGGTAAGATACCGAAGAGCCGACACGAAAGTTTCCTTGAGCTTCACGGGATACTTAAGAACATTCATGCATGGGATAAAAAGTAATATCACAAAATATCTCTTCTGTCATACTCTGTTATTAGAGAATGTCGGAAGGGATTTTGTTATGCGCGCAGTAAGATGTATTTGCCGTTCAGCCGGATATATTGCCCTTGCCTTTGGTGCGGGTATCCTGCTGACCTACTTTTTGCCCTGCTCTGTGCTGGTAGTCATAGAATCGCTTATCATAATCAGCGCAGGCGTAGTTTATTTTACAAACATATAAGGAGCATATTATGAAAATAGTAGTTGTAAAATCACCCCGTTTCCTTGCCCCTATACTGGCAAGAATCTTCAAGGTAAAATAATACATAAAAGATGAAAATAGTGTCCTTTGGACACTATTTTCTTCATTTAATTACGAATTATATCACTGTCCCGAGCTTATTACCAGATCGATCTTAGTCGTCTTTTCGGGTACGCTTTCGTATGCCTCGCGGCTCTGCTCTATGACCGTTCCCTTGGGCTTGGAGGACTGCTCGTAGGTTATCTCGCCCAGCGCCAGATTGTACTGAACAAGCTGCGCCTTAGCCTGCGCCTCGGTAAGACCTACGAAGTTAGGAACCTGAATATACTTGACGTCCGTACCCTTGCTGATATAGAGGGTAACCGTCTCGCCTGCATTGACCTTCTCACCCGCCATAGGCATGGTACGGATAACATAACCAACGGGAATATTGTCGTTTTCTTCAAATTCCTCTACGAACTTGAGACCCATCTCGGTGAGCTTGATCTCAACCTCGCGGTAATCCTTGACCGTTAAGTCGGGAAGCACCTTGGCATCCTTGCCTCGGCTGAGGGTAAGATTGATATCGCAGTACTGCTGACCGGGAATGATCTTTCGCTCGGTGCCTGCCACGGGAGACTGCTTAAGAACGGTATTTACCTCGATCTCGGGCTGACTGTCGTCATAGGTGACCGTGATCTTGAAGCCCTGCTTTACAAGCTCCTTGTTAAGATCATCTGTGACGATCTGTCCCATAAGATCCGGAACCTTGACCGTCTGGGATGCGGTCATCTCCTGAGAATCCTTGAAGCGGTCGATAACAACGCCCACCGATATTCCAACGACAAGAAGGAATGCAAGAGTAACGCCCAATATCACCGGAAACATAGATCTGCCTCCCTTGACAGAAGGCTTTTTCTGAGCCTTGGAGCTTCCCTTGGAGCTGTCGTTATCACCGACAGTGAGCCTTCCGTCACGGCTCTTGGTCTTAAATACATACGTGGGGTTGTTCTTTATCTGGAGCAGATGGCGGAGCATCTGGGGAGCGTTCTGGAAACGGCGCTCAGGCTGCTTCTCCATCGCCAACATAATTATCTGCTCGATGCCCAAAGGAATATTGGGCATTATCTCACGTGGAGGCTTAGGGGTGGCGTTGACCTGCATGAGCGCAACCGAAACGGGGCTCTCCGCATCAAAGGGAAGCTTGCCCGTAGTCATCTCATACATAAGAACACCAAGCGAATAAAGGTCGCTTCGCTGATCTATAGCCTTACCGCTTGCCTGCTCGGGGCTGATATAGAATACCGTACCGATAGCCTTGTCGGTCATTGTAACAGTCTCGGCGTTGGGAAGCTTAGCTATACCGAAGTCGGTTACCTTGATCCTGCCGTTCTTGAGAAGCATAATATTCTGAGGCTTGATATCGCGGTGGATGATACCCTTGGAATGTGCGTGCTCAAGGGCGCGGAGTATCTGCTCCGCAAAGCTTATGGTCTCGGAGAGAGAGAGTACGCCCTTCTGTGTCATATAGCTCTTAAGCGTAATTCCGTCCACACGCTCCATAACGATATATTTAAGGTTATCCTTAACCGAAACGTCGTAAATGCTTACGATGTTGGGATGGGAGAGCATGGAAACTGCCTTGGACTCGTTAATAAAGCGCTTTACAGACTGAGAGTCGTTGGCTATCTCGTCCTTGAGCATCTTAAGTGCTACTATACGGTTGAGCTTGGTGTCAAACGCCTCAAACACTACAGCCATGCCGCCTACGCCCAGTATCTTGGTTATCTTATATCTGCCGTCAAATACCTGACCTACATATTTTTCAAATCCGTTCATCATTATTTCCTCATACGTTCTTGATAAGAATAATAGTAATGTTGTCACCGCCGCCGTTCTGGTTTGCGGTATCGACGAGCAATTCTGTTTTAAAGGTCAGTTCTGCGTCATAATCGTCGTCGTCATAATCCTTATATTTTTTGCGGACGATGTTTATAAATTCCTTCTCTGAAATAAAATTATAAAGTCCGTCCGAGCAAAGCATCAGATAAGAGCCTTCCTTTGGCATATCCACGGTGATAACATCCGCATCCACCGTCGGCTCTGTGCCTACCGCACGGGTAAGGATGTTCCGTCTGGGATTAGTCGCCGCCTCCTCCTTTGTAAGCTGACCCATATCCACCAGCATCTGCACATAGGAGTGGTCGTGGGTAAGCTGGGTAAGGGTCTTACCCTCCAAGAGGTACATACGGCTGTCGCCTACGTTTGCAATATGGATCTCGTCCTCTGTGGCAAGGGCAGCAACTATTGTAGTACCCATATTGGTAAGCTCGGAGTTCTCTCTGGCTCTGCGGTATACCGCGCTGTTGGCGGCGGATACTGCGCTGTTCATAAGTGCGGGAAGGCTAAGTGCCTCTGTGTTGCAAAGGTCGTCAGCATCAATATACGGCTCAAGAGCCTGCTCTATATGATCCGCAAAGGTACGGATGGCAAGACCTGAAGCTATATTTCCGCCGTTGGTGCCGCCCATTCCGTCACAAAGAACGAAAAGGGTAATGTTATCACATACACGCATAGTCAGAAAGTTGTCCTGATTGGTCTGTCTCTGCTTGCCTATGTCTGTTTTACCGAGAAAATACACTGTCTCACCTCCGTTAATCAGTATTTTTCTTATGTCTTAACTGTCCGCAGGAAGCGTCTATGTCAGAGCCTAACTTGCGGCGCTTCGTGGCGTTGACACCCGATTTTTCAAGGATGTCGATAAATCTCTTAATACTCTGCTCGTCTCCCGCCGAAAAGCCGCTTTCCGCAACTGTGTTTACGGGAATGAGGTTCACATGGAAGGGCACGCCCGAAAAATATTTAAGCAAAAGGGCGGCTAAGCGCTTAGCCTGCTGTGGGCTGTCGTTTTTGCCATGGATAAGGGTATACTCAAAGGAGATGCGTCTTCCTGTCTTGTCAAAATATGCTCTGCAGGCTGTAAGCAGCTCGTCTATACACCATTTTTTGTTTATCGGCATTATCTCGCTTCGCTCGGTATCGTTGGTAGCGTGAAGGGAGATAGAAAGAGTTATGGGATAGCTCTCCTCTGCCAGACGGTATATCTTGTCCACCAGTCCGCAGGTAGAGAGAGAAATATGTCTGTAGCCGATATTCAGTCCGCCCTTGGCTCCCACAAGGTCAAGGAAGCGGATGACATTGTCATAGTTATCAAGGGGCTCGCCTATACCCATCATAACAACATTGTCGATGCGTTCGCCGATATCCTTCTGTGCCACGATTATCTGAGACAGTATCTCACCCGCCGAGAGATCTCTTGCCCTGCCTCCGAGAGTGGACGCGCAGAACTTACAGCCCATACGGCATCCCGCCTGACTGGAGATACAGATAGAGTTACCGTGCTTGTAGCGCATAACGACGCTCTCGATAAGCTGTCCGTCATGCATGGAGAATAGATACTTCACAGTACCGTCAAGCCTTGATACCTGCTTTTCTGCTATCTCGGGATATACAAGGGTGGTATTCTCAGCTAAAAGCTGTCTTGTTTTCTTTGAGATATCGGTCATTTCATCAAAGGCGGCACCTCTGTGTAACCACGCAAATATCTGTTTAGCCTTATATGCCTTTTCACCGTAAGCCAGAAGCAATTCTTCAAGCTCCGAGGGCATCATACAGAGTATTTCTTTCATCATAATACAGTAGTATAACATATTTAAATGAAAAATGCAACTTTTAATATAATTATTGATATTTTTTTTAATTTTTGCATCAAAAACATGTTTACATCCGATAATATTTGTGTTATAATACTATCACCAAATAAATTTGGAAAGGGTGTAGAAGAATGGAAAAGAAGAATAATACTTTAATTAAGGTTTTAGTGATCCTCGGATCTCTTGCGGCTATCTTTGTGGCTGTTGCCCTTATCTACAAAAAATACAACAAGAAGCGCCATGTAAAGGATACCGATCCTTTTGATTTTGACGATGACTTTTTCTTTGATGACTGCGAAGGCTGCTATGACGGAGACGGATTCTTCGATGAGGCTGATGACGTTGCAGAGAGTACCGACGACGGCGAAGAGCTTGCATTTTAAACAGGGGCGACCTTAGGTCGCCCGTTATTTTCATTAACACGAAATTCGGAGAATGACATGTCAAAATTCATCGTATTCGAGGGTATAGACGGAAGCGGAAAGACCACACAGATAAAGCTGCTGCACAAAGCCCTCGCCGAAAGGAATATCCCCGTACATATAACCAAGGAACCCACCGACGACCCTATGGGGAAGCAGCTTCGTAAATATCTGGGCGGAGAGGAAAAGACCGATCTTCGAGCTATAGCTGCTCTTTTTGCCGCTGACAGGCTTCATCATATAACGACCGAGAACGGTATACTTGACAATTTAGCAAGGGGCAACGTAGTTCTCTGCGACAGATACTACCTGTCCTCCTATGCATACCAATCGGTTGACTGTGACCTCGACTGGATAATGGCACTTAACCGCGAGGCTGCGAATATAGCAAGACCCGATCTGCATATCTTCCTTGACGTTCCGGCAGAACAGTCGATGAGCAGAGTGTCAAGCCGCGGTGAGACAGAGATATTTGAAAAGTTAGACCGTCAGCAACAGATAAGAAAGAATTTCTTTGATCTGTTTGATAAATTAAAAAACAAAGAAAACATCCTTATTGTTGACGGAACAAGAGAACCTGAGATTATAGCTGAGGAAATATTTAATAAAGTAAAAGAAGTATTATAAAAGGACTTGCGATGCAAGTCCTTTTACTGTTATCCGAATCGGAATCAATACAACGATAAGCGTCGGCAGTTGAATATTGAGAGAACGGTGTCCGACCGGATAACCGTATTGCTACAACAGCAAATACCATATGTATTATATATTTGCTTGTCTAATTTGTCAAGTGCTTTGCTAACTCTACTGATAGTTGCCGTTAAATATCCTATAATATAGTTGAAAAACTATTAAAGGATATATATATATGAGAGCAGAAGTTTCGCATAAGAACAAGGACAGATTTATTCAAATAGGCATAGCTATCGCCACCTTAAGAAAGTTCAGAGGCTTATCTCAGGAGGAGTTGGCAGAGAAAGCAGGTACCAGCAGAAATACTATAAGCGTTATCGAAGCACCCGGTATGGCGAACAGCTTTTCCCTTGAGATATTTTTCAATATCGCGGATGCTTTGGATATAGACCCCGCCGACCTGATAAACGCCTCTGTATTCCCGGATAAGATAATCAAGAACAAATGAAAACAGTTGGCAACTGTTTTCATCCATAATTCCGCATTATAAAAAGCCTGCGTCGCAGGCTTTTTATCTTACCATTCCGCGGAAATCGTCGAAATCCTTTATGTAGATATCAGAGAGCTTCTTTATCTCTTCCTCATCGGGTGCGGACATCTCGTCCTTAACTCCGATGACCTTATATCCCGCCGCCTTTGCGGTGCGGATACAGTTTACCGAATCCTCAAAGACATAGGTGGTCTCTCTGTCTGTACCCAATATATCAAAGGCACGGTCGTATATCATAGGTTCACTCTTTGAGGTCTTGAGGTCATAGCAGGAGAGTATCACCGAAAAATAATGATCTATGTTAAGTCTACGGAGCACCGATTCTGCCCATTCGCGGGGACTGGCTGTAGCGATACACATTCTTACACCTTTACAGCGCAGGGCAAAGAGGAAGGGCTTTACATCATGCTTTATCGGTATGGTATTGGTGTAAGCATCTGCCGCAGTATCGGTCATATCCTTTACTATTTCCTCAGGGCTCTTGCCTATATCGTAATGCTTATGAATATATTCCGAAGACTCCTCAAAGGTCATATCCTTTGCGTTTTTAAGAAGATATTCGTCAGGCTTCATACCGTATTTATCAAGATAAACCCCAACGAAATTATGCCACATGGGCATGGAATCTATAAGAGTTCCGTCAAGGTCAAATATTGCACCTGTTATTATCATACGCTCTTCCCTCTCCTTCCTTATAGTCCTCGTACCACATTATATAAAGTGCGCCTTTGTCAACTCTGACAAGGGCTTTTTCATTTATAAATTCATTACTTACCGCAAGTGCTCTGTCGGATACCAATCCGGCATTGTCAAGGGTATATTTCAATCCCTTCAGATATACTCCGGATACAGCTCCGTCGGCGGGGAAAAGTGAAAGATATCCGCGCTCGCTTCCGCTGAATTCAAAGCTGCCGTTTTCCACTACGGTTATTATTTTTCCTTCGCCGATAAGATAAGCTTGTGCGCCCATTCGGCAAAGACCGAGAAGGGTCTGCATATTGGCAAGAGTATGGTCAAGCCTTCCTCCGATACCGCCGAAAATGAGAAATTTACGGTATCCTAAAGAATAGCCGTATTCTACGGCAAGACGGGTGTCGGTATCGTCCTTTTCGGCAGGATGTATCACGAGATTTTTATGCTCGGGCGTATAACCGAGAGAATCAAAATCTCCCATTACACAGTCCACCCTTATTCCCTTTTTCGTAAGCGCCTCATAGCCTCCGTCGGCGGCTATGACGAAATCCTCTGCCTTCGGATAAATTTCCTCATTGAAGCCGAAAGCACCTATAATATAACAGTTACCCATAAATATCAAATCCTACAGGCGTATAGAAAATTTTCTTATATTCGCTTCTCTCAAAGTTACCCAGCATCCACATCAGCTTGGTATAGAGCGCGGCGTTTGCCATATCGTGAGCTTCGAGATATTCAAACTTATCTCCAATATATCTGCCCACCTCATAAACGCCCGTATTGCTTCCCTCGTATGCAACCTGTGTAGTCATGACTATAAGACAGTCGTTCTTTTTAAGAGCAAACGCCATACGGTCGGCAGTTTCCTTTGGCAGTCCTCCCATACCGTAGCACTCTACCACAAGACAGTCGTAGTCACGTACCAGCGTATCTATGATATCAAGAGGCATACCCGGTGTGGGCTTGAGCACAAATATACTTGCGTCCATCTTATCGTAGAAGCGCACCTCACCCTTGGTCTGCTTGATATAGTAGACCACCTGATCTCCCTTGATATATCCGAGATAGGGGAAGTTTACGCTGGTAAAAGCGTCAAAGGAATAGGTCTTTTCCTTCACCGCACGGCTGCCTGCAATTATCTTACCGTCAAAAACTATATTTACCCCTGCACTGTCGGGATGAAGAGCGCAGAGCAGACTGTCACGGAGATTACGCTTGGCATCGGTGATGTCAAAGGAAATAGGCTTCTGACTGCCTGTCAGTATTATGGGCTTGGGGCTGTTCTGTACAAGATAACTAAGTGCCGCCGCCGAATAAGCCATGGTGTCTGTACCGTGGCAGATTATAAAGGCGTCGTAGCTATCATAGTTGTCACGCACTGCTTTTGCCATACCCAACCAATGCTCGGGGGTCATCTCGGAGCTGTCTATAGAATAGAGACTCAGGGCATAAGGATCGCAAAGCTGACGTATATCCGGCAGAGCTGTGATAAGTGCTTCTGTATCAAGACCGGGAACAAGCCCCGCAGACGAGGTCTTTGAACTGATCGTTCCGCCGGTACCTATAAATAAGATTTTTTTCATTTCTTCTTTCCCGCTTATGAACATACATTACATAATGTAATGAAATTTTTGTTGCATTAATGCAACAAAAATCTCCTCAATTCTGCATTTTGCATTTTGCATTCTGCATTTAATTACAGGAGGCTTTCGCCTCCTGTAAATTATTCTTCCCAGTTGTGGTAGATCTCGGAGATATCGTCGTCCTCTTCGAGATGCTCGATAAGAAGGTTCATCTTCTTGATATCCTCTTCGTCGGTGAGGGTAACGTAGTTAGAGGGGATCTTGTCCTTCTCGGCAGACGCGATAACGTAGCCCTTAGCCTCAAGCTCTTCCTTAACTGCCATAAGGTCAGCGGGAACGGTGTAGATCTCAAATACCTCTTCGTCAGCAACGAAGTCCTCTGCACCTGCCTCAAGAGAATCCTCCATCAGCTTGTCCTCGTCTGCACCGCTTTCTCTCTCAACGATGATAACGCCCTTATCCTCGAACATAAAGGACACGCAGCCGCTCTGACCGAGGTTTCCGCCGTACTTATCAAAGAAGTGTCTTACATTACCGCCTGTACGGTTACGGTTATCGGTGGTAGCCTCAACGATAACTGCAACGCCGCTGGGACCGTAGCCCTCGTATACTACCTCTTCGTAATCAACGGCATCAGCACCGCTGGACTTCTTGATGATACGGTCGATATTGTCATTGGGAACGTTTAAGGACTTAGCCTTTGCGATAAGCTCCTTAAGCTTGGAGTTGGAAACGGGGTCGGGACCGCCTGCCTTAACCGCAACTGCGATCTCCTTACCTACCTTGGTAAATATTTTCGCCTTGGCAGCGTCACTCTTTTCTTTCTTGTGCTTAATGTTACTCCATTTGGAATGTCCGGACATGATTTATATTCTCCTTAAAATTATTATTTATTTTAGTATGAATTGCGCCGTAGGTGCATGAATTGATGACTTTGTCATCATGAATTGACGGCACACCGTCATGAATTGAAAGACGAGGTCTTTCATTAAGGAAGATTTTTGCTATAGCAAAAATCAATTATAATTAAATCAGTTTTCGGCTTGCCGAAAAGTTTCCTTAATGCACCAAAGGTGCAATTCATGTGCGTAGCACAATTCATGCCAACGGCAATTCATGATATCGAAGATGTCAATTCATTATATTTTTTCTGTTTTCTTCATGCAGATAAGACCAAAGGCTGAGCCTAAAACTGTATGTGCTGCATTGGTAAGCGCCACACGGCGTTCTTTTATCTTTTCATCCTCGGCTGACAGTATCTGACACTCGTGATAGAAACGGTTGAATGCTGTCGCAACATCGAGGATGTAACGGGTTATCATCATAGGCTCGCTTGACTCAAGAGCAGATTCTACCGCCTCGGGGAACCTTGCAAGAGTCTTTGCAAGCTGATATTCCTCTTCGGTTATATCTGTGTAATCGCAGTTGTCCGCAACGCTTCCTGCCTTGCTGAGGATAGAAGCACAACGTGCGTAGGTGTACTGACAGTAAGGACCTGTGTTGCCGTCGAACTTAAGAACATCGTCAAGCTTGAAGTTGATATCCTTGATACGGTTGTTGGACAGATAGTGGAATACTATCGCACCAACGCCTACCGCCTCGGCAACAGCTTCCTTGCCCTCAAGATCGGGATTCTTTTCGTTCATGATACCAAGAACCTTATCTGTCGCCTGAGCGAAGAGATCCTTTATCAGCACAACTTTACCTGTACGGGTAGCAAGCTTTGCATCGTCGATGCTAACTGTACCGGAGGGAACATGGATAAGACGGTCTGCCCAGTCATAGCCCATCATCTCAACCACCTTGAACCACTGTGCAAAGTGGAGGCTTTGACCTGCACTTGTTACATATATACACTTGTCAAAGTCGTAGGTCTCCTTACGGTAGAGAGCCGCTGCAATATCACGGGTAGCGTAGATGGTGGAGCCGTCACGCTTAAGTATAAGACAGGGAGGCATATTGTATTCGGAGAGATCAACTATGGTAGCGCCGTCGTCTACCTTTGTAATAGCCGCATCCTTCAGCTTTTCGATAACGGGAGCACACTTGTCATAGTAGAAGCTCTCGCCTGCATAGCTGTCAAACTCGATACCGAGCTGTGCATATGTCTTCTTGTATTCCTCGATAGAGATCTCGATAAACCATTTCCAGAGCTTAAGATTTTCTTCATCCCCTGCCTCAAGAGCAGTGAACTCTGCTCTTGCCTGATCCTCAAGGGTCTCGTCCTTTTCTGCTTCCTCGTGGAACTTAACGTAGATGGCAACGAGGGCATCAATGCCGCCTGCCTCGATCTCTTCTTTATTACCCCACTTGCGGTATGCAACGATAAGCTTACCGAACTGGGTACCCCAGTCACCTAAATGATTGACACCGACGCACTTATAGCCTGCAAACTCGTGAAGCATCTTAAGGGAGTGACCGATAACGGTGGTTCCTAAATGTCCTATATGGAAGGGCTTTGCCACATTGGGAGAAGAATAGTCAAGAACTACGGTCTTGCCTTCACCCACAGTCAGCCTGCCGTAGGCTTCACCCTTAGAGTTTACCTCTGCCACGGTGTCACGGGCAAAGGAAGCTCTCTCGATAAATATATTCAGATAGCCGCCTGCTACCTGTACCTCGGCTACGCCCTCTGCATCCTTGAGAGATGCGGACAGCTCGTTTGCTATCATAGGGGGAGCCTTGCGAAGTGTCTTTGCGAACTTGAAGCAGGGCAGAGCCAGATCGCCCATCTTATCGTCCGGGGGATACTCGAACATATCGGCAATTTCAGAGGCGGTAAGTGCTGCATCGGGGTTGATACTGTCAATTCCCTTCTTGAGACAAGCCGCTAAACTAAGCCTTAAATCGATAATACTCATTATCATTTCTCCTGAATAAACATAATCATACAGATAACATTGTATCACAAAATTATATTATAATCAATAGGAAATAACAAAAAATCAGCCTTGGTTAAAGGCTGATTTTTGTCAGATTTCATTTTTACGCTTGTTTTTCTGAATGCGGCGGATGTTGATATAGGATGCAACACCGATACATACTACGAGAAATACGGGAGTAAGCCAGGGTATAGAGCCTGTGTTACTCATTATATCGGTCCATAGGGAGTCGATGGTCTTGGTAGCATCCTCGGGCAGAGCGTTGTATGCTTCGGCTACCACCAGATCCTCGTCCGAGGGGTAGAATATGGGGTTGTTCCTTACCTCTTCGTCAAGGCGCTCAAGAGCTCCTGTGTGAGGGGTGGAGTAACAGATATATTCTATATTGCGAAGTGCAACCTCTGTTTCGCACATAAAGTTGATGAACATCTCAGCCGCTTCCTTATGGGTCGCGGTAGTGGGGATGCACATAGAGTCGATAAAGTAGTTATAGCCTTCACGGGGGATAGCGAATGCAAGATCGGGGTTGTCCGCCATCATGGTTACCGCGTCACCTGCATAATAGGGCGCAAGAGCCGCCTCACCGCCGCCCATCTTGTCAAATATCTCGTCCATGACATAGGACTGTACAAGGGGCTTCTGCTCGCGCAGAGTATCTGCCGCGATCTCCAGCTCTCTCTCGTCCGCCGTGTTTACCGAAAAGCCGTTCTTGAACTGAGCTATGGCAAAGGCATCACGGGAGTTGTTGAACATGAGTATGTTCTTGGCATACTTTTCGTCCCAGAGGATATCCCATGTGTTTACGTCATCCTCGGGATCAACGAGAGTCTTGTTATAGATTATGCCTACATAACCCCATGTATATGGTACGGTATACTCGTTGTTCACATCAAAGGCAGAGCCTAAAAATCTTTCGTCTATCCACTGTATATTGGGAATATTTTCAAAGTTGAGCTTCTGTACCATTCCCTCGTTTATAAGGCGGCCTGCCATATAGTCGGAGGGGATGATAACATCGTAGGTAAAGCCGCCGCTTTTAAGCTTGGCGTAAAGCTCCTCGTTTGAAGCAAAGGTAGTGTAGTTTACATTGATGCCTGTGAGCTTTTCAAACTCGGCAATGGTGTCAAAGTCACCCTCCTCGCCCTCGTCTACCGAGATATATTCACCCCAGTTATAAACATTTATCTCCACACCCTGATCACGGAACTTATTCCAGTCAACAGAGTCGGAGTAGGGGGAGTCTGCGGATATGCCGAAGGCAAGGCACGGTACAAGACAAAGCACGGTCATAGCCATAGCCGCCGCTTTTTTGCCTCTTCCCTTTTTCTTGGGCTTTTTGGGAGTGTTCTTTCTGATATCGCCCAGATTTACAATGATAAGGACTACAAGCACTACTACAAAGATGAGAGTAGAAAGTGCATTTACCTTGGGGCTGACCTTGCGGCGTGTCATAGAATAGATGGTGATAGACAGAGTCTGTGCCTTTGAGCCGTGGGTAAAGTAGCTGATTACAAAGTCGTCCACCGAGTAGGTTATACTCATAAGAAAGCCTGTGACTATACCCGGCATTATCTCGGGTACCGTCACCTTCCAGAATGCCTGCCAGCGGTCACATCCAAGGTCCAGCGCCGCCTCCACAAGGTGCTTGTCCATCTGCCGCAGCTTCGGCAGGACGTTAAGTATGACGTAAGGCACACAGAAAGAAACGTGAGCCAATATCAAGGTCAGGTATCCGAAGCTCAACTTCATTGATACGAAGAGAAGCATAAGGGATACACCGGTTACTATCTCGGGGTTCATAATAGGCAAATAAGAAATGTTAAGAATAGCAGAACGCCAGTTCTTCTTCATATTGAAGATACCTATAGCTGCAGCCGTTCCGAGAATAGTGGAAATAACAGATGCGATAAGTGCCACCACAAGAGTGGTAACAAGGGATTTTAAAATGGTCTCGTCCATCAACAGCTTTCGGTACCAGTCAAAGGTAAACCCACCCCATACAGAACGGCTCTTTGAAGCGTTGAAGGAGTTCACTATAAGCACCGCGATAGGTGCATATAAGAACAGAAATACAAGAGCGATGTAGATTCTTCTTCCGATATTTTTCACAGCATCTTGCCCTCCATTTCTTCATCTCCGTTGTCAAGCTGATTGGTAATAGACATACAGAGAATGATGAATACCATAAGCACAAGGGATATGGCTGCACCCAGGTTGGGGTTATAGGCATTTCCAAGGAACTGAAGGTCGATGAGGTCACCGATAAGCATATTGGTGCCGCCGCCCAGCATACGGGAGATGATAAATGTGGATACCGCAGGCACGAATACCATAGTGATACCCGAGGCGATACCCGGCATACTCAGGGGAATAACAACCTTTGTGAAAACACGGACAGAGCCTGCGCCAAGATCCTGCGCCGCCTCGATGGTGGTGTTCTCTATCTTAAGCATTACCGAATAGAGGGGCAGTATCATAAAAGGCAGGTAGTTATATATCATACCTAAAACCACAGCACCCTGTGTGTTTATCATATTGAAGGGACCTATGTCAAAAAGCCCTAAAAAACGGTTTATCCAGCCGTTTTTCTCTAAAAGTGTCATCCAAGCATAGGTACGGAGCAAAAAGTTCATCCACATGGGGAGCATAATAAGCATCTGAATGACCTGCTGCCATTCACGGCGGAAGCGTGACATAAAATACGCCATGGGATAGCCGATAATAAGACAGATGGCTGTTGCTATGAGAGCAAGCCAAGCCGATTTTAAAAGAACGGGAAGGTATTCGCTGACCTCAAAGAGGTGATTCAAGGTGAATACAGTTTTGTTTTCCACTGCATCCTCGCCCTGCTCCTCGATAAGCAATGCCGCCTCCTCCTCGGTCAGACGGTTGCCCTCAAGGTCAAAGGGAGCCTCGGTGGTGAAGGCGAATACGCCGATAAGTATAAGGGGAACGATAACGAACACTACCATCCAAAGAAGGTAGGGACCCGCCGCCCATTTAGCGTTTTTGTTCATCGCTTATGCCTCCTCACTGCGACCTACGGTGTAGCGGGTAATTTTAGGCATTTCGCTCTTCTTCATGATATGGATATCCTCGGGGGTAAAGGACAGACCTACTACCTCGCCTACATTTGCAGACTTGGTGGAATGAACTATCCAGTAATCCGAGTAAGCGTTTACTACGATCTCATAGTGAACACCCTTAAAGGTAACCGTCTCAACGACACCGTTAAGCACCTCGTCGGAAGCGGGTACGATGGTGATATCCTCGGGACGGATGACGACGTCAACAGGCTCCATCTCCTCAAAGCCGCCGTCAACACAGTCAAAGTTATTGCCCGCAAACTCGACCAGATAATCGCGGTGCATGATACCGGGAAGAATGTTACTCTCACCGATAAAGTTGGCAACAAAGGCGTTGACAGGCTCGTTATAGATATCCTGAGGCGTACCTATCTGCTGTATCTCACCCTTGTTCATAACGACCACGGTATCGCTCATTGTAAGAGCCTCCTCCTGATCGTGGGTAACATACACGAAGGTGATGGACATACGCTGCTGTATCTTCTTGAGCTCTATCTGCATCTCCTTACGGAGCTTTAAGTCAAGAGCACCCAGAGGCTCGTCAAGAAGCAGTATCTTGGGATTGTTTACAAGTGCGCGGGCAATAGCGATACGCTGCTGCTGACCGCCCGACATCTGATCTATGGTTCTCTTTTCAAAGCCGGCCAGATCCACGATCTCCAGCATCTCCATGACCCTCTGCTTTATCTCCTTTTCGGGTACCTTTGAGATACGAAGTCCGAAGGCAACGTTGTCGTAAACATTGAGATGAGGGAAAAGGGCGTACTTCTGGAATACGGTATTTACCTGTCTCTTGTAGGGAGGAACATCGTTGATACGCTTACCGTTAAAGAGAAGGTCGCCCGTATCGGGAGTAGCAAAGCCGCCGATGATACGAAGGGTGGTAGTCTTACCGCAGCCCGAGGGACCCAGCAGGGTAACGAACTCGTTGTCGTGGATGTCCAGCGATATGTTGTTAAGAACGGGGGTATCGCTGTCACGGAAGGTCATTGAAACGTTTTTTAATTCAATGATTTTGTTTTTGGAATTACTCATTTGCTTTTTGATCTCCTTAAAATAAATAATGGGTAGTGTATTATTTATTTTCGTTTCCTTTGCACACAAAAAAGCATCTACACGAAAAAAACACCCCGAAAGAGGCGGGAACCTCACCAGAGTGACAAACAAATCGTGCAGTAAGAGCTTACAGCCCTCAAAAATATATGCAAAATTCGTTTCTGTTAAATACAAATTTATAATATCAAAAATTGTATATAAATGCAATAGTTTTTGAAAAATTATTTCATATTTGTCGAAAGGAAAAGAAAGACAGATAAAGCAAAAATGCTTATATTTCCGTTGAGTACGAGAAGTATGTACACACCCGTCATCCATAAAATTATAAGAAAGATAAATGATACCGCCTTAAGTATTCTCTCTGCCCTGTTAAGGTCAAGAAACGAGAGCAAAAAGGCCTCAAGGGCATTACCGCCGTCAAGACCTTTTATCGGTATAAGATTTATAAGGGCGTAGAGAAGATTGGTATATGCGAAAAATTCATATTTTTTGCATATAAAAAAGACAATGAGATTTACGGCTATACCCGCTAAAGCGAGGATAAGCTCTTTTGGATACGATATATATTTTTCCCGTCGCTTTATGTCGATGCCAATGGGAAGTACGGTTACTTTTTCTATACCGATCCCGAACACAGCCATAACGAAAAGATGTCCCAACTCGTGGAGAAAAATTGAGAGAAAAATCAATCCCAAATATACCGTGGGCTCAATTAATATAAGCCCGATAAGGCATATCACCGTTATTGCAGGAATCTTGATTTTGGTCAATATATTTCCTCGGTTTCTTCCGAAAGAGTCTCTCCCGATATCTCCGCCATTGCTGCCACGTCCTCCATAGTATCTGTAGGATTATATATGACCTTTACCGCCACCATACAGGCAACCAGACAGCTCATAAAAACAATGGTTTTTATAGAGGCATTACTGCCCTTCTGACGGTTCATGGGTTTATTTGTATAAGTTATTTTCATTCTTTCACCTTCCTTGTAGTATGTATATTTCAACATTCACCGAAATATACAACTACATCGGCTACAACATATCAACAAAGCTTATATCTTTTTTATTTTTACAGGCTTTCCCTTCCTTTCGGCAATATCTATCATAGACTTTGTACCCCTGCTCTTACCGTCCCAAAAACATATTACGTAATCACAAGCCTCTGCCATCATCTCGTTTCTTATCGGTCCTGCTCTGCGACCGTATTTCTTCCATTCTGCATTATATTTTTCAATCTTGAAGCCGTTTTCCTTTGCATACCGTTCGCCCAGCATATCTGTCCTTTGCATCCTCCGGACAATATTACTATGGTATATTCTTTTCTGATACGGCTGATACAGTAATCAATATACTCTTTTGCAGTCAAGTAATCATTATATTCTCTGCACCCTGCTATTACGATTTTTTTAGTCATAGTATCACCTGAATTATATATTTATATAAGTATATACTTATATAGAGGAATTGTCAATTAAGTATATCTTTAATACAATATATACCAAGAGGTGTATGCTTGATATGATAAAAATCACTTTAGATAAAGCATTGCAAGCAAAAGGTATCAGCAGATACGAGCTGGCAAAGCGTTCCGGAATACAATATCAAATAATAGATAATTATTACAAAAACAAGGTTGTAAGATATGACAGCAGCATCCTTGACCGTATATGCACAGCCTTGAATTGTGATATCAGTGATATTCTCGAATACAAAGGATGATAAAACCGCACGACAGTGCGGTTTTTGTTTCGTAAGCATGTGCCGGACTACTTGACAAAATAACAATTATTTCATATAATGACTATAATTCGATTAATTTTTATTTACAGAGGAGAAATTCCGAAAATGTTAAAGGTAGTTAAGTTCGGCGGCAGCTCCCTTGCCGACGCAAAGCAGTTTAAGAAGGTAGCGGATATCGTGCTGGCTGAAGACAGCCGTCACTATGTTGTTCCTTCCGCTCCCGGCAAGAGATTTTCTGACGACGATAAGGTTACAGACCTTCTGTACACCTGCTATAAGATGGCATCTCAGGGTGAGAGTATAGACGAAATATTCAGCCGTATTACAGACCGTTACGACGGCATTATAAAGGACCTCGGTCTTGAGGACTTCAGCCTTGAGGAGGATTATTACTTCATCCGTCATTCCGTACTTCACAAGGCAGGACGCGACTTCGTTGCCAGCCGCGGTGAATACCTCAACGGTAAGATCTTAGCTAAGTATCTTAACTTTGACTTTATAGATGCAGCAGAGGTCATCTTCTTCAAGGAGGACGGTACCTTTGATGCAGAAAAGACAAACGAAGCTATGGCTGCGCGTCTCGCTAAGCACGAGTATGCGGTTATCCCCGGCTTCTACGGTGCTATGCCCAACGACACCATCAAGACCTTCTCCCGCGGCGGCTCTGACATCACAGGCTCCATCGTGGCAAGAGCAGCTCAGGCTGATATTTATGAAAACTGGACCGACGTTTCAGGCTTCCTGATGGCTGACCCCAGAATTATTGAAAATCCCCAGGTCATCGACACCATTACATACAGAGAGCTGCGTGAGCTCTCCTACATGGGCGCTACCGTTCTTCACGAGGACGCTATATTCCCCGTTCGTATCGCAGGTATTCCGATCAATATAAAGAACACCAACAATCCCACCGACCGCGGCACTATGATCGTTCCCGTAGCAGAGGAAAACACTACCAAGGTCATCACCGGTATCGCAGGCAAAAAGGGCTTCAGCGTTATTACGGTTGAAAAGGATATGATGAACTCCGAGCTTGGTTTCGGCAGAAGAGTTCTTGAGGTTCTTGAAAACGAGGGAATCTCCTTTGAGCACCTTCCCTCGGGTATCGACACCATGAGCGTTATCGTAAACACAGCGGCTCTTGAGGATAAGCGTACCCGCATCATCCCCCAGATCTGCAAAGCAACAGACCCCGACACCATCGCTATCCACGACGACCTCGCTCTTATCGCAGTGGTTGGCCGCGGCATGGTATCATCCAAGGGTGTTGCGGCAAAGCTCCTTACCTCTATCGCAAAGGCGGATATCAATATCCGTATGATCGATCAGGGCTCCTGTGAGCTTAACATCATCATCGCAGTTGATGCTGCAGATTTTGAAAAGGCTCTGCGTGCTATCTATGCTGAGTTTGTAGGCTGATGGACCTTTGGAAATATTTAAAAAACACAGATAAACCTAAAGTAATATACGGCATGGGAAACGGAGCGGATAAGATCCTCTCCGTTTTCTCGGATTATGGTATAGAGTGCTCGGGTATATTTGCCTCTGATGATTTCTACCGTCCCGGAAAGACTTTTCATAATATGGCAGTGGAGAGATATTCCGACTTTTGCGAAAGATACGAGGATTTTATAGTCCTTGTGTCATTTGCCACCTCCCTTTCCGAGGTGAGAGAAAATATACTCCGAATAGCCGCCGAGCGAGAGCTCTACGCTCCCTGCGTTCCCGTCTACGGTGACACGCTTTTTACCGACGAATACTACGAGGAGCATAAGGCTGATATAAAGTCGGCAAGAGAGCTTCTCTCGGACGAAAGATCAAAAGAAATTTTCGATAATATAATCTCATACCGTCTGTCGGGTAAGCTCGAATACCTCTTCAAGGCAGAAAGCGATCCCTCGGAGATATGGGAAAGCATTATTCATCCCGAAAGATATATCAATATCGCAGACTGCGGTGCGTATACGGGAGATACGGCAACAGAGTTTATCGAAAAATGCCGAAACGCTAAAAAAATATTTGCCCTTGAGCCCGACCCTAAAAACTTTAAAAAGCTGTCGGCTGCAGAGGACGAGCGCATCCTGCCCGTAAACAAAGGAGCTTGGGATAAATGCGAAACGGTTGAATTCAATATGGGTGCCGGCAGAGGCGCAGCCCAAGGTAAGCAGGGCAAGACCGTTATGCTTGATTTTGACACCCTTGATGATATCGTGGGCGGTGAAAGGATAGACTACATCAAATACGATGTAGAAGGCGCAGAGGACAAGGCTCTTACGGGAAGTGAGAATACTATAAAGCGTTGCTCTCCCGATATGCTTGTTTCGCTCTATCACCGCACAGAGGATATTTTTAAGCTTATCAAAAAGGTTAACGAGCTCTGTCCCGACCATAAGCTTTATTTAAGAAGATTCAGCTATATTCCCGACTGGGATATAAATCTATACGCAATAAGAGAGGATCAAAATGATTAAAAAGATTTCGGTATTGGTTATTGTATTTTTAATGCTCTTAAGCACTCTGCCCATCAATGCATTCGTTATAACCGAGGAGGCAAAGCTCCCCTTTGCGGACACTCGGTCGGGCTGGTTTGTACCCGCAGTTGAGTTCTGCTATGCGAACAGCATAATGTCGGGTAAGTCTGCCACCGTCTTTGATCCCAAGGGTAACACCAACCGTGAGCAGATGATGACCGTTCTTTCTATGCTCGACGGTGACGGGGAAACTTATCCTCAGTGCTCCTTTACCGACGTTAAACAAAACGTCTGGTATAC
>JAFQHD010000107.1 GCA_017398145.1 Clostridia bacterium | reverse complement strand
TTGAACTCAATATATCCTCAAAGGTTTCACGGGTATATTCCTTAGTAAACATAGGATACTTTTCATCAAAGAGCATTATTCTGTCATCATCTACACTTATGACTTCAAATTTATCTGTACCGATATATACGGTTGTACCGGTAGCATATTCATATCGCCAAGACAGACCGTCTTTGAGTTCATCGGAGATACTGTAACCTGCGTTTCGTAAATGAGCATCACCTGTAGAGCGGGCAATCCTGTATGTGAACTCTGCCATATTCGCCCTGTTTTTAGGATCGGATATATATTCGGTAACAGCATCCTTTGATGCATTTATCATATGAGATATACCAAGATCTGCAGCTATTCCTTCTTGATAGCCTTCAAGATAATTTAGCATAGTAGTGAGCCTATCTAATAGAGAATCCCTCTTTTCTTCAATAGGAACACTTGCATAATCTGATAGCTCTCTCAGCTTTTCAATACGTTCTCTTTGTAATTCAAGTTGAACACGTCTTGCTTCAAGCTTTTCACGGTATGTGGGGATATATTCTATCTCCTTTTCGTCAAGATACCGTTCTGCCTTTATCAGCTCTCCCAAACGTTTAGATACCTTTTTCCAAGGGATTACCATATCAGGCTTGGTAAAATTGCCGTATTTCTCTATATGAATACCTTTGCTGTCACAAGAAGTACTACCTTTTGTACCATCGGGATAGACGAAAGTTTTTCCTCCCTGACCGTATTCCTTTTTCAGAAAATCGGCATGCTCGTCTAAGGTGTGGAATTCCTGATAGTGAAAATATATTCTGAACTTTCCCTCGGAAAATCCGCTGCCGGATACAAGTACGGCATCGATATCCTCCTGAGAAACAACAAAGGCAGAGGTTTTATTTTCCTCTGCCTTTGTTTCAAGTATTTCGCTTTGTTCGGTTACCGATGGTAAGAGTTTCACGGTATCGTCTAAGCGTATATTACCGTTGCTCTCACCGTCTCCCGTACCGAGTGGCTGATATTGTTGGTCATCTGTACCCAAGTCAGCATATCCGTTGCCTTCAATTCCTCGTTCAGACCCAGCTTCTCTGACATTTCCTTCGTCAGTTTCTCTTCCAACTCGGTCGCTGTCTGTTCTATCTCTGCCAGATGCTCGTCCAATTGGCAACTCGTCAGGAGGTTGTAATACAGGACCTTCCTCTGCTCCTTCAGATATTTCTTTCTCATCGTTGCGTATCTGCCGAGAAAAACTTCCTTCTGTTGGGGGAGTGAAAGCATCGGGAGTTTGTAATCTCCCTGCATCGTGTAGCTCAGTTCTGTCATCTTCATTACTCCTTTCTTCGTTTGCGGTATCTCTTATGAGTACATTATATCCGCCATTGCCTAGCTCTGCAAATGTGCGATTTTTTCTATCAAGAGTTAATACCGTTTTTGATATTTCGGACAAAGCCATTTCCGCAATATCGCTTGTGGCAAAGCCGAGAGCATTAAGGCTCTCAATGGTATTAAAGTACCGTATATCCGACAATGCTTCATACGAGATATATTGATCGGGAGAGAGTTCAAGTCTGGACAGTACCATATATGCAACACTTCCTGTCACAAGCTTACGGTAGATTTGAGATATCCGTTCGTCACTAACTTCTGCAAGAAAGCTGTCGTCAATGGTATGGATAAGGTCACCTACATAATCGGGAACATTATCCTTCATAGCATTTTTTGACGCATATATGACAGAATGTGCGAGATTATCGGTATCCTCCAATACACCGAAGCTACTTACAAGAGTTTCTATTACCTCATTTGTATATTCAGGCTTCATTTCCCACAAGGGCACAGGACGGGAGTTACTTGAAGGGTGAGTGTCAGATATATCAAAGTAGTGGGTAATCCTTTGTTTTGAATTATCCTCATCTGCAAATACTGCAATACCCGTTGCGCCTCTGTTTACCCATCTACCAAAATCCTTATTCCATCTTTCGATCTCAAGAACAGCGGTAGCCGTTGGCTTTTGAGCAAAGACAAGTAGCTGCTCGTCGAAACGAAGTCTGAAATTTCTGCAGGCACAGGAAAGAAACTCTTTCCAACGTTGAGGAGATGAGCTTACATCTGACGATATTTCTTTATACAGTTCGGTTATGAGGTCGTATTTTCCTGCCATCTATTATTCTCCTTCAATTAAATTTGGGCATAAAGAAAGCCGATGAGTTTCATCCCATCGGCTTAAAAGTATATATTCGATTATTATTTTGCTTGCTCTTTTGCTCTTTCCTGTTTACGAAGCTTCTGATAAGAAAAATCCAAGATCCTTTCCTTACGTTCACGAATCATTGTTTTGTAAAACTTCTTTTGCAAATCAGATATAAAAGGTGTTTCGTCAATTATTGTATTGATCTTATCAATATCGATTTTTGGCAGAATTCTCTTTAACGCCTTATTGCAATCCTTGTTTTCCAATGAGGAAATGAACTTAAAGTATTGGATCTTTTGTCCGTTAAGCTTAATTCCGGAAAGCGGTCTTTCGAAAACACGAACCTCAAGCTCATTTGGATCACTTAAGACACTTTGCATTATTTCGTCATCTGCTTGAGGGAACAGACAACTGCCGCAATCATAAACGGGAGCAAGTGAAATTTCATCGGTAACACTGTCATAAAGAAAACCCCAGTTTCCGTTATGTCTGTCCCAGTTACCTATGAGAGCATCAACTATAAACATATCCCAAAACCAATCGCTCAGTTTTTTAGGATCGATGGCTGTTTGTTCCTCTAATGTCTTGATAATGTCACTTAGTTCTGTGCCGTATCCGTTATGAGCTGAATCTATAATTGTGTTTTTAAGAGAAGCAAAATCCTGAAGAACTAACCCTCCTACGGTAAAGTCTTTACAAGCAACAACTATCTTTTCTTTTCCGTTTTTAGTGTATGTTCCGAGTAAGGTTTTCTGTACCGGGATGCCTATACTTTCAAAAATGTGACAACCAAGATATTCCGAAACACATCCGTTAGCATAGCTCATATTCTTATTAATACCGGGAACAGCCGGAAATTTGAGCATATATAGCTCGTTATTGTATAATACAGAAATCTTACTTCCGTTTGCACCTGCATAAGTTTTGTTACGCACGGGTAAGTTAGTAAAATCTATCAACTATCAGTCACCTCGTTTCATCCTTAAATATTTTTCACGTAAATACCACGCTTGTTCGGAAGATATCTCCTGTCCGACTTCTGCAGAATTGATATCTGCATTTAATTCACACCAATTCAGATCCCAATGCATATCTCTTTCACCGCTGTCCTCGATCTCCCAAGAAGCAATCATATTCTTTATTGAAGTCTGCAAATACTCAGGTAATCCACATTCAAGATATGTCTTGTCTTTGGGCAGACCTGTTTCTTCATCATAAGCACTCTCTTTGTCTTCCAAGGACATAATATCTTCCATCGTACAACCGAGAGCCTTTGCAAGCTGCTGTACTGTACGGGCAGAGCATTTTTTCAGAGAGCTTTTTCCCGAACATATATCCATAACGGTGGTTTTGGGTACACCGCTTATTTGTGATAAATGGTATTTGGTAATGTTTTTACT
>JAFQHD010000106.1 GCA_017398145.1 Clostridia bacterium | reverse complement strand
GATTTCGCCGGTCTCGTCGGCTGCTACCTCTGTATCAGTGCTTGTCTCCTCGTTCTGCTGGAATGCAGTTTCGGGAATGGTGTCGGGAAGCGCGTAGATAGCGTTGGAGTCAACGTCTACGGTGTAAGCCTCCTGCCAGCCCTCAACGGTCTCGGTGATATAGGTCTGGAGCATTGCGTTGTATGCGTCGTTCTGCCACTGACTTCTGCCCTGACCTACATAATACATTACGTGGTAGCCGTACTGGGTCTTAACGATACCTGTGTCGCCCTCGGCTCTGGTCTCATCAAAGAGCCATTCCTCAAATTCTGCGACCATGTCGCCCTTCTTTACGTTCTCGTAAAGGGAGTTTGCATCTTCGTTGTTTTCCTTTGCAAGAGCGTCGAAAGCTTCTGCGGTCTTGTCGCCTGCAAGGTAGGTTGCAAGGATCTCGTCTGCCTTTGCCTTAGCATCGTCATCAGAGAGAGCTTCACCTGTCTTGATAAGGATGTGGCGGACGTCTCTTGTAGCATCCTCTACACGGTATGCGGTCTTTTCCATCATATAAACCGTGTAGGTGCCTGCACCGTCATCGATAAGTGTAACGTCACCAACCGCACGCTCCTTGTCAAACGCCCATGTAGAGAGGTCTGTGCCCTCGGAGTATGCTGCAGCCTCGGTTATTGCCTCTGCCTTTTCCTTGATCTCGTCCTCGGTGAGAGGAGTTTCGAGATCAGCGTTAGCCTCGGTGAGGTTTGCTGTTACCCAAGCGATAAATGCGTCCTTGTCGGTAGCCGCTGCCTTGAGAGCCTCTGCATCAGCCTTTGCCTCAGCGTAAGCCTTGTTCTTGGTAGCCTCGTCTGCGTCCTCGGCAACGTCAGCCTTTATAGCGTAGGAACGGTAGTCAACCTTGTCAAGGCTGTTCTTGTTGGTGATATAGTAGGTCTCGAAGTCTTCGTTGGTGATAGAATCGCTGTACTCGCCCTCTACCTTATTGTAATACTCGGAAGCGTAGATCTGGAGCTCAAGAGCATCACGGATATCCTTTTCCTTAACGCCTGCGCCGAATACGTTGAGAAGATACTGCTCAAAGTCTACCTTTGCATTCTCTGCGGTAGTCTTGAGAGAGTCGATCTGCTCGTCTATCTTGTCCTTGATGTCCTCTACCTTGAAGCCCTCGTCAAGAGCTGCCTCTGCATAGAGGAGGTAGCCGTTAACGGTGTTGGCGGTGTTGTTGAGGAAGTAGTCGAACCAAGAAGATTCCTCGTCGTAGGACTGGCTCTTCATAGATGTGTGGGGGTCAAGACCCATGTACTGGAAGTATGTGCCGTACTGGTTATAGGTGTTGTAGAAATCGGAGAAGTAGTAGTAGGTCATCATACAGTTGTTGACCTTGTAGTTCTCGGATTCAAATGCGATCTCTTTTCTCATGGAAGCGCCGGAGTTGAGGTGCTTGGAGTAGAGAACACCGCCTGCGATAAATGCAGCGGAGAGAATAACGATAGCGAGAAGTGCCGCTACGAGAACTCTCACGGTGCGCTGCTTTTGTGAAACATATTTTTTAGTTGCCATGATGATTCCTTTCGTATGTATAAAATATCTTTATAAGTATAAACCTTATTTGTGAATATATAATTAAAATTTTGTGAACATAATTAACATTTATGCGGTTGAATTATTGTTGATAATGTGTTATTATAATAATGAATGATCAAATAACCGAAAATGAGGTTTTACCTATGGAAATAAATCATAATGTTTTCGAGAGCTTTGAGGGTCCGATACGTCAGTATCTGGCGCAGATGCAGCTGTATGATGCCGCCATCAAGGAGATAAAGACCAAGCTTGAGATATTGGACAACGAGTTCAGCATAAAATACGACCATAATCCCATTCATAATATAGAATCCCGTCTTAAATCTCCCATAAGCATAATGCAGAAGCTTAAGAGGCGAGATCTTCCCCTTAATCTCGAATCGCTTAAGACCGGAATGAACGATATCGCGGGTATCCGTGTAATATGCAACTATCTTGACGATATCTATCATATAGCCGATCTTCTGACGGGTCAGGACGATGTGAAGCTTCTTCTGCGCCGCGACTATATCAAGCATCCCAAGGAGAGCGGCTACCGAAGCCTGCATTTGGTTATTCAGATCCCGGTCTTCTTAGCCGAAAGGGTGGAGCACGTCAAGTGTGAGGTTCAGATACGAACCATAGCTATGGACTTCTGGGCAAGCCTTGAGCATCAGCTTAAGTATAAGAGAAACACCGATGTTTCCGAGGAGCTGCGCACCCGTCTTAAGATATGCGCCGACGCCATCACCGAGGTGGATGTGGAGATGCAGGAGATACATAAGGATATCTTAAGATCAGGGGAGCCGGACCAATATGCATTTTAACGGAGATTTTAGGCTATTTTGCCCGTTTCCGTTCTTGACTTGCATCCGGCAAGCCTGCGAACTCTACCGACCAAACTATCTCAAAAATCTCTCGTCAAAATGTGCTTCGCAGTTTTAGATGAGCAGATATTCGTCAGATCGCGAAAGCGATTGACGGCAATATAGGCGATATTGACTAAATCGCTGACATCGGGGTTCCCCGAAGCGAGCTTGCCGAGCTTTGGGGTTCGCGAATGAGATGGCGGATATCTGCCATCTAAAACCATAGGGGTTCGATTCCCCTGATCTTAAAGGAAAGGACTGACGAGGAGTGAATGTAGTAACTCTTGGAAAAGCATTAAGCTTTATAAAGCAGCTTACCGATATTTCTGCATCGACCGTTGCTCCCGTGAACACTCCGCCGCAAAAGCCGGAGTTTGTTCCGAGTGAGGATGACTGTGTTTATGCTTCTCCCGAAAGCGAGGGTGTCTCCTCGGACATGCTTTGCGATTATATCGAGGAGATATATAACAATAAGAGTATAAATATTCAAGGACTCATAGTTTCCCGACACGGTAAGACGCTTTTGAAAATGGGCTTTGATTCATGGGGCTCCGATGTGTGGAAATGCGCCTTTTCTCAGTCTAAGAGCGTTACGACCATAGCTGTAGGTATGCTTATGGAGGACGGGATCATTACACCCAATACTACTATAGCAGATATCTTCGGCAAGAAGATACCCGCACTCTATAAGAGCAAGTTTAAGGATATGACTCTGCTCCATCTTCTCAATATGTCAAGCGGAGCTATCTTTAACGAGCTTATGTGTATCACCACCGACAACTGGGTGAAGGGCTTTTTCACTACAGGCTCAAGCTTTGTACCGGGTGAGAAATTTAACTATAACAGCCTTAACACCTATATGCTCTCGGCGGCGGTGACGGTTCTCACCGGCAAGAGCATGGCTGACTTCCTTGACGAAAGATTGTTTAAGCCGCTTGGTATCACCAACTATTTCTGGGAAAAATGTCCCAAGGGTGCAAACAGAGGCGGCTGGGGTCTCTTTATCAAGCCCTCCGATCTTGTGAAGATAGGTCAGATGCTTCTGCAGAACGGCGAATGGGAGGGTAAGCATATACTCTCTGAAAAATATATTAAAGCAGCTACAGAAAAGCGTATCGACGTACCCGAGGGTGCGGGGGACTACGACTACGGCTTACAGATATGGACAGCCCGAGACTATAACGGATTTCTCTTTAACGGAATGCTGGGACAAAATATGTTCTGCTTCCGTGACAGCGGGGTCATCGTTGCGGTAAACTCGGGTAACACAGATATATTCCAGAAAAACGATATATTCCCCGTAACTCATAAATATTTTAACCGTAAATTTGAGGACAGCCTCCCCCGCAACCGAAAAGGCGAAAAGAGACTAAAAAAGCTTACAGATACTCTTTCACACTACCGTCCCAGACGCAACAAGCACCTTTGGGAGCGTATCTTCCGTAAGAGGAATATCGCCCGTCATTGCAATGAGATAACCGGTGATTATACCGTCACCTCAAAGGATGCGGTATCTTTAGGACTTGTGCCCGTGCTTATGCAGGTGATACTGAACAACTACACCAAGGGAACTATAGGCTACAGCTTCGGAAAGGATGAACGAGGACTTTACCTTATATATAAGGAAAACGGATGTGAAGCTAAGCTTCATATCGGCTTTGATGCTCCCGAGAGGGATAATATCGAGATAATGGGCGAAAAGCTCCTATGTGCTACCGTTGGTGAGTTCAGATATAACGAGGACGACGATCTTGTGCTTAAATTAAGAAGCGATATCCTTGAGTATCCATTTACGAGATATATGAAGTTTATATTCAGAGAGAAGGGACTTGAGGTGATATACCGCGAAACTCCCGGCAGAGAGCTGCTTGACGGAGTCAGCACAGACGGTGTTACCAAAAAAATGCCCTCGGTATTTTCCTCACTTATACAGTCTGAGGGAGAGCAGATAATAACCAAATTAGGCAACGCCTTTGAGCGAAGCGCCTATGCAATTAAAAATTCGTAATTTAAACGTTAAAAACGGCGTCCGTTTGGATGCCGTTTTCTACATTAATTTTGCATTTTGCAGTTTGCATTTTGCATTCATTTATATTCTGTTCTGCTCCTTGACACGCTTGCGGTACGCAAGGGGAGACTCACCGGTCTCACGTTTAAAAAGTCTTGAAAAATACGTGCTGTCGGGAACACCTGCCCGCTCGGCTATCTCACCTACCGAAAGCTCCTCCTGACAGAGGAGTTTTTTTGCTTCCTCTATGCGCTTGGAGATGAGATACTGCTTTAAGGTCATATGCTTATGGGCGGGGAAAAGGTGGGACAGATAATACTTGTTGACGTAGCAGTATTCCGCGATCTCGTCAAGGGAAAATTCTCTGTGATAATTTTCGTTTATAAATTCTATTGCGCGGATTATCGCTCTGTTTGAGTGAAGCTCTTGCTTTTTGTCCTCGGTGGAGTTGATGATGCGGAAAAGATACATCAGAAAGGTTCTTGAAATGTTCTGCGCTATCTCGGCGTAGAACTGCTCTTTTTTATCAAATTCTTTTATCATTACCTCAAACATAGTGCAGAAAATATCAAAATCTTCACCCGCGGCATAATAGTTGGGATATCCGGGCGGAAGTAAATAATTTTCGGGAAGATCGGTAATACTAAGCTTGCACAATGCCATAAAATAGAGATTAAGAGGCTTTTCTGCGTCTCCGGTCTCACGGTGGGTCGTACCGGCGTTGTAAATGATGATATCACCTTTTTTGATCTTTTTTTCTTCACCTTCAATCTCGACGCTGCCCTTGCCGCTTTTCACCAGAAGTATCTCCACAAAGTCGTGATTATGTTCGGTCTCGGACCAGAAACCGTTGTTCTTCAGTTCTCCCACGTATAGAAGTCGGGGCTTTACCTTAAAGGAATACCGTTGTTCAAAAAGATAGTGCTGTCTTTCCTCACTGTTTAAGCGGTGACGTATCTCCATAGCTTCCTCCTGTACATATGATATATATATTATATACAACACAAACAAAAAAGTCAATGTATGATGATTTTTTTGTATTATATTGCGAATTGATTATGACAACTAAATTAATTGCAATTTGCACAAAAATAGTGTATCATAATGATGTAATCAAGACAGAATGTACAAAAACCGCTTGTAAAGGAGGGATTTGAGGTATGAATGAAGTAATACTTGAAATGAAAAACATAGATAAGCGGTTCTCAGGAGTACACGCGCTGAAGTCTGTTGACTTCGAGCTTAAAAGCGGCGAAGTACACGCTCTCATGGGCGAGAACGGAGCGGGTAAATCCACACTTATCAAGGTTTTGTGCGGCATCCACCAGCGTAACGGCGGTACGGTAAAGCTCTTCGGTGAGGAGGTAAACTTCCGTAACATCGCTGAGGCTCAGGCAGCGGGTATATCGGTGATCCATCAGGAACTGAATATGATGAATCACCTGACGGTAGCGCAGAACATCTATATCGGCAGAGAGCCCATAAAGGGTATTTCCATAGATGACCGCAGAATGGTGCAGGACGCAAAGGTGCTGTTTGAGCGTATCGGTGTCAGCATCGACCCCACGGTACAGCTCGGTACTCTCACCGTAGGAAAGCAACAGATGGTGGAGATAGCAAAGGCTGTTTCCCACGACTGTAAGCTCCTGGTGCTTGACGAGCCCACGGCAGCTCTGACCCAGACCGAGGTAGAGGAGCTGTTCAAGATAATGAACGATCTCCGTGACAAGGGAATAGGAATGATATACATTTCCCACCGTATGGACGAGATCAACCGTATATCCGACCGTGTTACCGTAATGCGTGACGGAGAATACGTCGGTACGGTGAATACCGCCGAGACCACAAAGGACGAAATAGTAAAAATGATGGTAGGCCGTGTGATATACGGCGACCGCAAAACTGAAAGCAGGGTTCCTCCTGATGCTCCGGTAGTACTGGAGGTTGAACATCTCAACCGCGGCAGAGAGGTAAAGGACGTAAGCTTTAAGCTCCGCCGCGGTGAGATCCTGGGATTTTCGGGTCTTATGGGCGCAGGACGTACCGAGGTTGCAAGAGCGATCTTCGGTGCTGACGAAAAGGACGGCGGTACAGTCAAGATAAACGGAAAGACCGTTAATATCAAGACCCCCGAGCAGGCGGTAAAGAACGGCATCTGTTATCTCTCAGAGGACCGTAAGAGATACGGACTTCTGCTTGATAAATCGGTAGCTGAAAACTCCGTGCTTGCTTCCCTTGACGATTTCATTGAAGCAGGCTGGATAAATGACAGGAAAATATCGCAAAAGGCAGAAGAGACCAACGCAATGCTCCGTACCAAGACCCCCTCTATGGAGCAGCAGCTAAAGAACTTATCGGGCGGTAATCAGCAGAAGGTCATCGTTGCAAGATGGCTTATCGAGGACTCGGATATATTCATCTTTGACGAGCCTACCCGCGGTATCGACATCGGTGCCAAGAGCGAGATGTACGAGCTTATGGAGAGGCTGGTGTCCGAGGGAAAATCCATCATTATGATATCCTCCGAGCTTGCTGAGATACAGCGACTCTCCGACCGTATCATCGTTATGTGCGAGGGAAGAGTAACGGCTGAGCTTGACTGCTCTGAGGCAACTCAGGAAGAGATAATGAAATATGCGACCTTAAGAGAGAGCATGAAAGGATGATGAATATGAATAAGAACGTGGAAAAAAGACCCATTAAGATCGGGCAGAATATTATTATGCTTGTGGCTCTTGTTGTTCTGGTCGGAGTATTTACAGCTCTTAACCCCAACTTTGTTGACAAGTATAATATAGTAAGTATGGCACAGTCCCTTGCTCCCTATGCGGTAATGAGCTTGGGTGTCACATTCGTTATCGCCACGGGCGGAATCGACCTTTCCATCGGTACCGTATGTATCGCGGCAGCAGTCGTATCAGGTAAGGCGTTTACCTCGGGTCTTATCCCTCTGTGGGCAACCATCCCCATGATGATAGCCATCGGTACACTTTTCGGACTTATCAACGGCATTCTTATTGCCAAGTTTAAGCTCCCCGCGTTTATCGCAACGCTCGGTACTATGATGTTCTCCAGAGGTCTCTCGGCTCTTATAGTTGCAGACCCTAACATCTTCTTCCCCACGGGTACCTGGTACAACAAGGTGTTCTCAAACTTCAACGGTATACCTACAGGTATCTTCTGGGTAGTAGGATTTACACTTATCTGTATGTACATTATGTATAAGAACCGTACAGGCAGGTATATACTTTCCATAGGCTCAAACGAAGAAGCAACCAGACTTTCGGGTATCAATACCGATAAATATAAGATGTATGCCTATATCTTTGCGGGTATGGCATCGGGTATTGCGGCTATCTTCTGGTCTGCATCCTTTACCACAGTGGCAGCGGCTACAGGTAACGGTATGGAGCTTGATGCTATCGCCGGTGTTTATATCGGCGGAACCTCTGCCGCAGGCGGTGTGGCTTCGGTTACCGGCTCCACCATAGGCGCAGCCCTTCTGGTAGTTATCCGAAGCGGTCTTAACTTCGTACTGGCTAAGTTCAACCTCAATCTTAACTCCACATACGTGACCTACGTTCTTACAGGTATAATCGTTGTTGTTGCGGTTATGATGGATGTTATCAAGACCAAGCGTCAGAATAAAATTAAAGTAAATAAAGCCGAAAAGGCTAAAAAATAAGGAGGAAATCCAAATGAAAAAGTTTTTAACTCTTATGTTAGCAGTACTGATGATCGTTACATCCGTACTCACATTCGCAGCTTGCACCAACGACGGTGACAACACCCCTGCAGGCAATGATTCCGACAAGGTTATCGGCGTAGTTGCTAAGGGCGAATCCCATGCTTTCTGGCAGTCTGTTAAGGCAGGCGCTGAGGCTGCTGCCGCTGAAAAGGGCTACACCATCACCTTCCGCGGTCCCGCTTCCGAGTCCGCAAAGGATCTTCCCTCTCAGCAGGAAATGGTTCAGACAGCTCTGTCAAACAACGTAGACGGTCTTGTGCTTGCTACCATCGGTGAAGGCTTTACCGATATGCTTGCTCAGGCTAACGACAAGGGTATTCCCGTAGTTCAGTTTGACTCCGGTATCTGGGCAAACGACGTTT
>JAFQHD010000105.1 GCA_017398145.1 Clostridia bacterium | reverse complement strand
TAATAAGCGGTTTTAAGAAACGACAGTTTATGCCGTCTGCAAACTGGTGGATAATATCCGTCCCTATAAATACAGATTGATGACTTTGTCATCAAATTTTCGGTAACCCGTAGGGAGGCTATCAGCCTCCCGCATAATAAGCGGTTTTAAGAAACGACAGTTTATGCCGTCTGCAAACTGGCGGATAATATCCGTCCCTACAAGTACAGATTGATGACTTTGTCATCATTCTTACGTTAGTACGGTTGAAAGATTGATGACTTTGTCATCAAATTTTCGTTTGTGCAAACCGTTTGCGAGTGAATAGTTAATAGAGAATAGTGAATAGTGAATAACGATGTCACCCTACAAAAAACAACGAATTTTCTCCACTGTTAACTTTTTATTATTGATTTTTCTTTCTATATGTTATATAATATAGTGATTAGTTTTTTATATATAAGAAGGTGTACACTATGAAGAAGATCACAAAGGCGGTAATTCCCGCAGCAGGCTTAGGCACAAGAATGCTTCCCATCGCAAGAACAGTACCCAAGGAGGTCCTCCCCATCGTTGACCGTCCTGTTATGGAATACTTAGTACAGGAAGCGGTAGACGCAGGCATCACCGACATCCTTATCATCACCAACCGCGGTAAGGGTGCTATTGAAGATTATTTTGACTTTTCTCCCGAATATGAGACCGCACTTCTCAAGAAGGGCAAGGAGGAGATCTACAACGAGATCAGAGAGCTTCCCAAGTCTGTAAATATTCAGTTCATCCGTCAGAAGGAGGCAAAGGGTCTGGGTCACGCAGTTAACTGTGCAAGAGCATTTATAGGTGACGAGCCCTTCGTTGTTCTCTACGGCGACGACGTTATCAACGCAAAGACTCCCGTATGCAAGCAGATGATAGATACATACGAAAAGTACGGCAAGGCCGTTGCAGGCGTTAAGCGCGTTACCCCCGAGCAGATACTCAAGTACTGCTCTCTCGGCGTTACACCCCTTGACGAGGAAAAGGGCGAATACGACATTTACGATATGGTAGAGAAGCCCAAGCCCGAGGAGGTTCTTTCCAATCTTTCCATCCTCGGCAGAGTTCTTCTTACCCCCGAGATCTTTGACATCCTTGACCACACCGCACCCGGTGCAGGTAACGAGATCCAGCTCACCGACGCTATGCGTACTCTTGCTAAGACCAAGGGTATGACCGCTCTTGAGTTCGAGGGCAAGCGTTACGACATGGGCTCAAAATTAGGTTTCCTTATGGCTAACTGCGAATACGCCATCAACCACGATGAAGTGGGAGAAGACTTTAAGGCATATCTTAAAGAGTTTGTGAAAAACCTCTAAGGTTTTTCAAATGCAGAATGCAGAGTGCAGAATGCAGAATTATGGAGGATATTGACACTATTGGTGTCAATATCTCCATTTGAATCGTATTATGGAAACTAATATAATTGAAAATAAAAGCTTTGAATTTGCGATTAGAGCAGTAAATTTATACAAGCATCTCTTGTCTAAAAATGAATACGTTTTGTCAAAGCAATTCTTAAGGGCAGCGACAAGTATCGGGGCTAATGTTTCTGAAGCGCAAAGAGCGCAATCAAAAGCTGATTTCAGAGCTAAAATAAATATCGCTCTGAAAGAATCCAACGAAACTTCATATTGGCTTAAACTTATGTACAGGACAGACTATATTTCAAATACAGAATATACAAGTATGTACAAAGACCTTGATGAGATCATCTCTATCCTAACCGCTATATGTAAAACTACAGAAAACAAAATTTAATTTAACGGAGTTTTTGCCAAGGCAAAAACATCCTTAATTCTGCATTCTGCACTCTGCATTCTGCATTAATAAATGCTGTTTGCACCGCAGAACTGCAAATTCGGAGGTACTTATGGACCGCGTATCAAAATCAAATTATTATCTCGATATTGCTCAGACCGTAGCTGAGCGAAGCACCTGTCTGCGCAAGCGTTTCGGTGCTATCATCGTTAAGAACGATATTATCGTTTCTACCGGCTACAACGGTGCACCCAGAGGCAGAGTAAACTGCTGTGACCAGAAGTTCTGTCTAAGAGACAAGCTGAATATTCCCAGAGGCGAGCGTTACGAGCTCTGCCGCTCGGTTCACGCAGAGGCTAACGCCATTATAGCCGCTTCCCGCGAGCAGATGCTGGGTGCTACTATGTATATGGCTTGTATGGAGGGGGACAGCGACACTCTTGTTCCCGGCACCACCTCCTGCGCTATGTGTAAACGTCTTGTTCTCAACGCCGGTATCACCACCCTTGTGGTAAGAGATACAAAGAGCGAGTACCGCGTTATCGACACCCACTCCTGGGTAACCGACGACGACAGCCTTAACGGCACATTAGGCTATTAATATGCAGGCTTCTCTGTGTACCGCCCCCGATTTAGAAGGTAAGGATCTCGTTCCCCGCAAGACCACCAAGGTCTGCTTTGTCTGTACCGGCAACACCTGCCGCAGTCCTATGGCGGCGGCAGTTTATAACCATCTCAACTACGGAAGCGACCGCTACGCCGTATCTATGGGGCTCTATGCCCACACGGGTATGCCTATAAGCGAAAACGCCGCAAAGGCTCTTGAAGCCAATGGCGTTATTTGTGACCGCGACAACCCCTATCTTGACCATAAGGCAAGCTCATGTAATGAGGATATTCTCTGCGGCTGTGACTATATCGTTGGTATAAGCGAGGCTCACACCCTTGAGCTTATTGCAAGATATCCCGAGCTTGCTTCGAAGATATATTCGATGCCAAAGGGCATTTCCGACCCCTGGGGCGGTGATCTTGAAACCTATAAAGCCTGTCTTTGTGAAATAACAGAAGGCGTAAAGGAGCTTTTTTCTCTTGATGATCGAAATTGCTGAAATGACAGAGACCTCTGCACGTCTTGTTGCAGAGCTTGAAGCAAAATGCTTCTCTGATCCCTGGCCTTATGAGTCATTTATCAATACTCTGGCAAACGAACACGCACAGTATTATACAATAGGTTATGACGGCGATTTCGTCGGATATATAGGAATGTACGATCTTATTGACGAGGTTTCGATCATTAACGTGGCCGTTGACCCCACTTATCGCGGCACAGGTTACGGCAAAATGCTGATGGAACGAGCAGAGGAATATGCCGAGACTCACGGCTGTCCTATGATAACCCTTGAGGTAAGGCAGTCAAACACCCCTGCCCGTACCCTTTATGAAAAATGCGGATACCAAGCCTACGGCATACAAAAGAATTATTATACAAACCCAACTGAAGATGCTGTGCTATATCGAAAGACGATATAGCGAATGCAGAATGCAGAGTGCAGAATGCAGAATTATGGTTGATTTTCTCCCTTTTGGTCGAAAATCTACATCTTATTTTTTGTTAACTGTATTCTGTAATCTACTGCTTTTGTGTTTTGTATATTGTATTTGTTTCATTATACAAAAAGATTAATCAATCTTATATAATTTAATGGAATTTTTGTTGCCTACAGCAACAAAAATCTCCTCAATTCTGCATTCTGCACTCTGCATTCTGCATTCGTAGAAAGCATTCTGCACTCTGCACTCTGCATTATACAAAAATCCCTTCCAAAAAAGGAAATTAATTATCGTGTTAGTATTAGCTTTCGAGTCCTCCTGCGATGAGACCGCAGCGGCGGTCGTGTCCATTGATAACGGCGGTCGCAGGATACTTTCCAATATCGTTGCCTCACAGATCTCGGTCCATGCGCTCTACGGCGGAGTAGTCCCCGAGATAGCAAGCAGAGCCCACGTTGAGGCTATTTCAAATATAACCTATGAGGCTCTTGATAAAGCAGGAGTGTCACTTTCTGACATCGAGCTTATCGGTGTTACCAACACCCCGGGGCTTATCGGAGCGCTACTGGTGGCAGTCAACTTTGCAAAAGCTCTTGCCTTTGCAAACAATATTCCTCTTGTGGCGGTAAACCATATAAAGGGGCACGTTGCGGCAAACTATTTTGAATACCAGGAGCTTGAGCCTCCCTTTACCGCCCTTGTGGCATCGGGTGGACATACCTCAATTATAAGCGTTGACAGCTACACCGAGTATAACACCATCGGCAGAACCCGCGACGATGCCATAGGCGAGGCATTTGACAAGGTGGGACGGGTTATGGGACTTCCCTATCCGGGCGGTAAGGAGATGGACAGGCTGGCTTCTATCGGAAACCCTGATTATGCAAAATTCCCCTCGGGAGCTATCCACGACGAAACTCTTGATTTCTCATTCAGCGGTCTTAAGACCCATATAGTCAACCACCTGAACACCCTTACCCAGAAGGGCGAGGAGATACCAAAAGAAGATATCGCCGCCGCCTTTACAAAGACGGTATGCGATTCGGTCATTACCAAGTTAGATGCCGCGCTAAAACAGACAGGTCACAAGAAGCTGGTTGTAGCAGGCGGTGTTTCGGCGAACTCACATTTAAGAGCAGCATTACAGAAATACTGTAAGAATCATCATATCGAGCTGTATATCCCTTCCCTTTCTCTCTGCGGTGACAACGGAGCAATGATAGCCGCACAGGCGTACTATGAGTTTGTTGCAGGCGCAACTGACGGTACAGATCTTAATGCGTTTGCGACGAAGAGAACTTAAGAATGCAGAGTGCAGAATGCAGAATGCAGAATTATGGTTGATTTTCTCCCTTATGGTCGAAAATCTACATCTTATTTTTTGTTAACTGTATTCTGTAATCTACTGCTTTTGTGTTTTGTATATTGTATTTATTTCATTATACAAAAAGATCAATCAATCTTATATAATTTAATGGAATTTTTGGAGTCTTACGGCGACAAAAATCTCCTCAATTCTGCACTCTGCATTCTGCATTCTGCATTGAAAAAATTATTGTTAAATACCTAAAATTTCACATCACAATTTATTCAATAATTTTTTCCACACCCCTGTGGAAATGTCGGAAAACTGCCCTATCTGTGGCAAATTTCGGCATAAAATAACCGCTTTAGTCGGGTTTAGGTGTGGAAAACCCTGTTGACAGTGTGGGAAAAGAAAATTAACATATTAAAAAATACATATATATCAAGTTAAATTCGGAGGACATTACAATGGCAAATTATGAAAACGTAATCAAGGAGGCTTCCAAGAAATTTGAAGCCCTTTTACAGGAGCAGCTCGAGAGAGTTGAAAGAATCAACGCTGCAGGCGACGCTCTCGACTATTCCAAGTTAGATAAGATCATCATCGGTATCTGCGGCGGTGACGGCATTGGTCCCATCATTACCAAGGCATCCGAGGATGTGCTTCGTTACCTCCTTGCTGAGGACGTAGCTGCAGGCAAGATCGAGTTCAAGGAGATCGACGGTCTTACCATCGAAAACCGTGCCGCACATATGCAGGCAATTCCCGATGACGTTATGGAAGAGCTCAAGGCTTGCCACGTTATCTTAAAGGGTCCCACCACCACCCCCAGACAGGGTGACGAGTGGCCCAACATCGAGTCTGCAAACGTTGCTATGCGTAAGGCACTTGACCTCTTTGCAAACGTAAGACCCGTTAAGGTTCCCGAGGAGGGTATCGACTGGACCTTCTTCCGTGAGAATACCGAGGGTAGCTATGCAGTTGGCTCTAAGGGTGTAAACGTAACAGACGATCTTGCAGTTGACTTCTGTATGACGACCTCCGAGGGCTGTGACAGAATCGCAAAGCTCGCATTTGAGTACGCAAAGAACAACAACAAGGGCAAGGTCTCCATCGTTACCAAGGCTAACATCATCAAGACCACCGACGGTAAGTTCCTTAACCGTTGCTACGATATCGCAAAGCAGTATCCCGAGATCGAGTGTGACGACTGGTTCGTTGACATTATGACCGCAAAGCTGGTTGACCAGAAGCGCCGCCGTGACTTCAAGGTTATCGTGCTTCCCAACCTCTACGGCGACATCATCACCGACGAGGCTGCTGAGTTCCAGGGCGGTGTTGGTACCGCAGGCTCTGCAAACATCGGTAAGAGATACGCTATGTTCGAGGCTATCCACGGCTCTGCTCCCCGTATGATAAAGGAAGGCAGAGGCAAGTATGCCGATCCCTGTTCTATGCTCAGAGCTACAGTCCTCCTTCTCTCCCACATCGGCAAGCAGGCTGAGGCTGACAAGCTTGAGAAGGCTCTTGACTTCTGTATGCTTGAGGATAAGAAGCTCACCATTACAGGACGTGACACAGGCTGTACCTGTGATGAGTTCGTTCAGTACGTTATGGACACTATAACCAATATGTAAGCATCGGCTTACATATTGGAATGAATTGACATCTTCGATGTCATGAATTGATGCTTTAGCATCATGAATTGACAACATAGTTGTCATGAATTGCACCTATGGTGCATTAATGTAACTTTTTGCTTTTGGCAAAAAGTAATTTAATTATAATTGATTTTCGCCAAGGCGAAAATTTACCTTAATGAAAGCCAACGGCTTTCAATTCATGACAACGCCAATTCATCTATTTTGTGAGGATTATATATGATAAACAAAAAATCAGAATCCACCGTCTCCGCTGCGGTCATAAAGCGTCTGCCCAGATATTTCAGATATCTCAGAATGCTCTTAAACGAAAATAAGCTTCGCATATCCTCAAACGACTTGGCTGAGCTTATGGGTGTTACCGCATCACAGATACGTCAGGACCTTAACTGCTTCGGCGGTTTCGGTCAGCAGGGCTACGGCTATAACGTTACGTATCTCTACGGCAAGATAAGCGAGATATTAGGCGTTCACGAGAACTATCAGGCTATCATCGTCGGTGCAGGCAGACTTGGACAGGCTCTTGCGGCTTCTCCCGTATTTACCAAGCGTGGCGTTGAGGTCTGCGCCCTCTTTGATGTTTCAAAGGACGTTATCGGCATGGAGATAGACGGCAAAAAGGTGCTTCATATCGACGAAATGAAGAGCTTTGTGGATAACAACGTGGTCGATAT
>JAFQHD010000104.1 GCA_017398145.1 Clostridia bacterium | reverse complement strand
TATCCCATTTTCTTCATTTCATTTTTTGCCATGAATTCGGGATTACCACCAAGCATAATATCGGTACCTCTGCCTGCCATATTGGTAGAAATCGTTACCTTACCTACCATTCCTGCCTGAGCAACTATCTCTGCTTCTTTTTCGTGGAATTTAGCGTTGAGAACGGTATGCTCTATTCCGTTCATTTTAAGAATACGGGAAAGTCTTTCAGATTTGTCAACCGAAACAGTACCGACAAGTATAGGCTGGCCTTTAGCGTGACAGGCTCTTATCTGCTCAACTATTGCATTCATCTTGCCGTTTTGATTCTTGTAAACAGCATCAGAATGGTCTATTCTGATCATCGGCATATTTGTAGGTATTACGACAACGTCAAGGTTGTATATCTCTCTGAACTCCATCTCCTCGGTAAGAGCAGTACCCGTCATACCAGAGAGCTTTTCGTAAAGACGGAAGAAGTTCTGGAAGGTGATGGTAGCAAGGGTCTTGTTTTCCTTTTCAACCTTAACGTGCTCCTTTGCCTCGATAGCCTGATGCAGACCGTCCGAATAGCGTCTGCCGGGCATGATACGGCCTGTGACGGAGTCAACTATCAGCACCTCGCCGTCCTTGACCACGTCGTCAACGTCACGGTGCATTATACCGTGAGCGCGGATAGCCTGATGGATATGGTGAGAGATAAGGGAATTCTCGGCATCGGACAGATTCTCTATGCCGAAATACTCCTCCGCTTTTGCGATACCCGAAGCGGTAAGCACAACGCTTCTTGCCTTCTCGTCAACGATATAATCGGCATCAATATCGTCATTCTGCTGCTTTGAGTCAAGCTCCTTGATACGATACTGTCTCATTCTTGCAACAAGAGTCTCGGTACGGTCGTAAAGCTCTGTGGACTTCTGACCCTCACCCGAAATGATAAGAGGAGTTCTTGCCTCGTCTATAAGTATGGAGTCCACCTCGTCAACGATGGCAAAGGTATGGCTTCTCTGCATCTTCTGTTCCTTGTAGAGCACCATATTGTCACGAAGATAGTCAAAGCCGTACTCGTTGTTGGTACCGTAGGTGATGTCGGCGTTATATGCCTCCTGTTTCTCCTTCTGTGTCTGACCGTGGCAGATAAGACCTACGGTGAGCCCCAGGAACACGTAAACTCGTCCCATCTCCTCTGCACCTAAACGTGCAAGATATTCGTTCACGGTAACGATATGAACGCCCTTGCCGTTAAGGGCGTTAAGATATGCGGGAAGGGTTGCAACGATAGTCTTACCCTCACCTGTCTTCATTTCGGCGATACGTCCCTGATGAAGTATTATACCACCCATGAGCTGTACACGGAAGGGGGTCTTGTCCAGCACACGGGTACACGCCTCGCGTACCGTGGCAAATGCCTCGGGAAGGATGTCGTCAAGAGTTTCCCCTGCCTCAAGTCTCGCCTTGAGAGCGGGAGTTTGAGCTTTAAGCTCCTCATCTGTCATTTTAGAATATTTATCCGCCATCGCCTCGATACGGTCAACCGTAGCAGTGATTTTTTTAATCTGGCGCTGGCTGTAGCTTCCGAATAAAGAACTGAAGATACCCAATTTCTTTCTCTCTTTCATAATTAATATTAAATTATTATATCACAAACAAATAAAAATGTAAACCCTTACTTGATATTTCTGTCTTTTAGTGTTACTATATACGGGAGGTGATGATATTGAGCAATATAAATATAGTACTGATAGAACCCGAAATTCCGCAAAACACAGGCAACATAGCCCGTACCTGCGCCGCAACGGGTGCTTCCCTTCACTTAGTCGAGCCTATGGGCTTCAAGGTGGACGACCGCAAGCTCAAGCGCGCGGGACTTGACTACTGGCACGAGCTTGATATTACGTACTATAAGGATATAAACGATTTCTTTGAAAAGAATAAAGGTGAAGAGCTTTACTACTTCACCACAAAAGCTCCTCAATGCTACAGCGACGTAAAATATCCCGAAAGAGTTTTTCTCGTTTTCGGCAAGGAGACCAAGGGTCTGCCCGAGGAACTTTTATACAACAACCGCGAAAGATGTGTCCGTATGCCCATGCGTGAAAATCTCCGCAGTTTAAATCTCTCAAACACCGTAGCCATAGCGGTATACGAAGCGTTCAGACAGAGAGGGTTTGAGGGTCTGATCGAACAGGGGCAGCTTACGCAGTACCAATGGTGAATGCAAAATGTAAAATGCAAAATGCAAAATTATGGTGATTTTTGACACATAGGTGTCAAAAATTCCATTATATTATAAATTAGTAATCCGTATTTTATTATTTCTTGCACAGAGTATAATATTTGTACAACTGAACTAACAGCTATAACAAAACATTTTAATTTATATGGAGAAAAGGGTGTCAAAACGACACCCTTTTCCTCATTAATTCTGCACTCTGCACTCTGCATTCTGCATTTTTGAGCACTCTGCATTCTGCATTTATTCTACTATGGGTTTCCCCTCGCCGGTAACTACGTCCTCGTTTACCGTAACCTTAGTTACACCCGTTTGTGAGGGCAGCTCGTACATAAGCTCCAGCATCATTTCCTCCATAATGGAGCGAAGACCCCTTGCACCGATGTTTCTCTCGATTGCAAGGTCAGCCACCTTGTAGAGAGCATCGTCGGTAAACTCGATATCCATATTATCCATGCCGAAGAGCTTTTTGTACTGCTTGATAAGGGAGTTTTTAGGTTCTCTCAGAATACGCACAAGGGCGTCACGGTCAAGTCCCTCAAGTCCTACGATAAGGGGCAGACGGCCCACAAGCTCGGGGATAAGTCCGTATTTCATGATATCGTGGGGCTGTACGTCCTTATAGATAGCGGTCTGCTGCTTATCCTGTTTGGTCTTTACTTCACCTCCGAAGCCCATAGAGCCTGAGCCCTTGCGCTTTTCGATTATCTCGGAGATACCGTCAAAGGCACCGCCGCAGATAAAGAGGATGTTCTCGGTATTGATCTGAATGAAATCCTGATTGGGATGCTTGCGTCCGCCCTGAGGAGGAACGTTTGAAACGGTACCCTCAAGGATCTTAAGAAGTGCCTGCTGAACGCCCTCGCCGGATACGTCACGGGTGATGGAACGGTTTTCGCTTCTACGGGATATCTTGTCGATCTCGTCGATATAGATGATACCCTTCTCGGCAAGAGCGATATCAAAATCTGCCGCCTGAATAAGACGGAGAAGTATGTTTTCTACATCCTCGCCTACATAGCCCGCCTCTGTAAGGGTGGTAGCATCAGCTATAGCAAAAGGCACCTGAAGGGTCTTTGCCAGACTCTGAGCCAGGAAGGTCTTACCTACACCGGTAGGACCGAGGAGAAGAACATTGCTCTTCTGTATCTCCACGCCGTCCTCAGACTTTTTGTCCTTGGAGAGTATTCGCTTATAGTGATTGTATACCGCAACAGACAGAGCCTTCTTCGCCGCATCCTGACCGATAACGTATTCGTCAAGAGTAGCCTTGATTGCCGTAGGCTTGGGAAGGGTCTCATAGGTAAGCTTGCCGCCGTCTGCGGTCTTTACCGCCTCGGGAGCATAGTCACCTAAAAGCTCCATGCAGGCATCCACACAGTCGCTGCAGATAAAGGTTCCCTTGGCTACGGGAGAAGGAATAAGGAACATTACGTCCTTTTCCGCCCTGCCGCAGAAGGAACAGCGATAGCTCTGATTGTTTGTGTTGTTTTCGTTTGCCATTAAAAATTACGCTCTCTTATCAAAAACTTTGTCTATAAGACCGTATTCCATAGCCTGCTGTGCAGTAAGGAAATTGTCACGGTCTGTATCACGCTCGATCACCTCGAGGGGCTTGCCTGTGTTAAGAGCAAGTATCTCGTTGAGCTTAGCCTTGGTGCGGAGAATGTGGTCTGCATGGATCTTGATGTCGGACGCCTGACCCTGCATACCGCCCAGGGGCTGATGGATCATGATCTCGCTGTTGGGAAGTGCGATACGCTTGCCCTTAGCTCCGGAAGAAAGCAGGAACGCGCCCATGCTTGCCGCCATACCGATACATACGGTGGATACGTCGCACTTGATGTAGTTCATTGTGTCGTAGATAGCCATACCTGCGGAAACGCTGCCGCCGGGGCTGTTGATGTACATACAGATATCCTTGTCGGGATCCTGCGCTTCAAGGAAAAGAAGCTGTGCTACCACAAGGGATGCGGTCACATCATTCACTTCATCTGCAAGGAAAATGATACGGTCGTTTAAAAGTCTGGAGTATATATCGTATGCTCTCTCACCTCTGTTGGTCTGTTCAATGACGGTTGGTACTAATGCCATAATATTATTCCTCCTGTTTAGTGTAATATAATTATAAACCTCTATATGTCCTTTATTTTGGACATATACAAGAATCACTTGCACCAAAGATGCAAGTGATTCAAAAGATTATTTCTCTTCGGTGTCCTTTTCGGCTGCCTTCTTGGTAGCTGCAACCTTCTTCTTTGTGATCTTAGCCTCAGCGCGAACGAGCTCGAACGCCTTGTTTACCTTGATGTCGTCTGCAACTGCAGAATCCTCAACAAGCTCACGAACTCTCTCTACCTCTACGCCGTAAGCCTTGGAGAGCTTATCAAACTCCTCGTTGATCTCTTCCTCGGTAGCCTCGAGCTTTTCAAGCTCTGCGATCTTTTCAAGAGCAAGTCTGGTCTTAACCTGCTTCTCTGCCTCAGGCATGAACTGAGTGCGGAGACTCTCAAGGTTCTGACCGGTATACTTGAAGTAGGTGTTGAGATCAAGACCCTGCATACGGAGTCTGGTGTCGTAGTCACGAACCATGTTCTCAGCCTCGCGCTCTACCATAGGAGCGGGGATCTCGCACTCGAGGTTAGCTCTGAGTGCTTCCATAAGAAGCTCGTTTGCCTCAGCGTCAGCCGCCTTGTCGTTTCTCTCTGTGAGTTTAGCCTTAACGTCTGCCTTATATTCAGCAAGTGTATCAAATTCGGAAACGTCCTTTGCGAACTCGTCGTCAAGCTTGGGAAGCTCCTCTACCTTGATGGAGTTAAGCTTGGTAGCAAATACTGCTGCCTTGCCTGCAAGATCAGCCGCGTGGTACTCGGTGGGGAATGTAACCTCTACGTTGAACTCCTCGCCGATCTTGTGACCGATGATCTGATCCTCAAAGCCGGGGATAAATGCACCGGAGCCGAGCTTAAGGTCGTGACCCTGTGCTGTGCCGCCGTCAAATACAACGCCGTCAACGGAGCCTGCATAGTCGATGTTTACTGTATCGTTCTTCTTAGCTGCTCTGTCGGTAACCTCGATAGTTCTTGCATTTCTCTGCTGAACTCTCTTAAGCTCCTCGTTTACGTCAGCCGCAACGATGTTCTTTACCGAAACCTCAGCCTTGAGACCCTTGTATTCCTTAACCTCTACGGTAGGATATACGAAGAACTTAGCCTTAACTACAACGCCGTTTTCGTCGATTGTATCAATATCATACTCGGGAGCGCTTACAACCTTGATGTCTGCTTCCTTAACTGCCGCCTCGGTAGCCTCGGGAAGAAGGTCGTTGAGTGCATCCTCATAGAATACGCCTGTGCCGTACATCTTTTCGATCATAGACTTGGGAGCCTTACCCTTACGGAAACCGGGGATCTGGATCTTGCCTACCTGCTTCTTGTATGCGGCGTTGCACGCCTTGTCGAAGCTCTCCTTATCAATAGTAAACTCTAATTCTACCTTGTTGGTCTCAATGTTGTTTACTTTTACCATTGTTTTCAATGTCCTTTCATCTCTTAAAACTTTGTAACATATCCATTTTACATATTTATAATGTAAAGTCAAGTAAAAAATGCAAAATTTTCAATTTGTTAAATAATCAACATAGGCTTGAAATCAAGATAATCCGCCGAAATAATATAAAAATCAACACCTCTGTAATTCACCACGGGCGGACAGGTATATTTACCGTGGATATGCCCGTAATAGCAACGCTTTATACCGTTATTCACAAGACAGTCCACTATCTCCTCGCAGACGTAGTCCCCGAAAACCGGCGGAAAGTGAAGAAACATCAGCTTTTCAAGACTTGGGTCGATATCGTTTGCCGCCTTGATACTCAACTCCATACGCCCAACCTCGCGGTTAACTATCTTCTGATAATCCGAGTCCTTGGGAGCGTTATGATCATCACTGTACCAACCTCTGGAGCCGCATACCATAAGATCCCCTACCCTGTAGGCATTATTATAAAGCTGGCTTATGGTGGTGATACCTTCACTCTCAAAAAAAGCATCCTGCTTGCTTTTTGTCGCCCACCAGTAGTCGTGATTGCCCTTGGAGATAAGCTTCTGACCGGGCAGGCTGTCAAGAAAGAGAAAATCCTCCCTGGCTTCCTCAAAGTTCATACCCCAGGAGATATCTCCGGGGATCACCACGGTGTCGTCAGGTGAAACCACGGCTTCCCACTCTTGTCTTATTCTGTCGGTATGGTCCTTCCAACGGGAGCCGAATATATCCATCGGCTTATGTGTGGTTATGGACAGATGGGTATCGGCAAGAACAAAAAGTGCCATAGGAAAACTCCTTTCGGAAATGAATTGACAGCATAGCTGTCATGAATTGATACTAACGCATCATGAATTGACGCTAATGCGTCATGAATTGCACCTTTGGTGCATTAAGGTAGCTTTTCGACATGCCGAAAAGCAATTTAATTGAAATTGATTTTTGCTAGGGCAAAAATCTTCCTTAATGAAAGCCAACGGCTTTCAATTCATGGCGAAGCCAATTCACGCCGAAGGCAATTCATGAAACCTTCGGTTTCAATTCATTTAACAAAAAACGCATCCGCAGATGCGTTTTCTTGTTACTGTATGCCAAGCTCAGAAAGAACCTCATCGGGCATCTTTGCTGACTCGATGACCTTCTCAAAGCGTACCTTCTTTGACATAAGAGTTGCAAGTCCTTCGGGTATCTCAACCCCTGAAAGCTCGTTAAGTGCGGGAAGTGCATCATAGTCGTCTGCAAAGTCAGCGTCAGCCTTGATGGACTTATAAACGTCCGCCGCAAACTTATAGGGACTGGCGGTGGAAGCAACTACGGTATAGGTGTTATCACCCGTTTCAGCCTGATACTTCTTGGCTGCCGTGATAGCAACTGCGGTATGTGTATCGCAGAGATAACCCTCTGCAAATGTGTTCTTGATGGTAGCGGCACACTCGTCCTCATCTGCAAAATATCCTGCAAATTCAGCATCAAGAGCTGCCTTGATATCTGCATCTACTGTATATACGCCCTTCTCGTTAAGCTCCTTCATGTACCTTGCGGTACGCTCGCTTCCGCCAACCAGATAGAGAAGTCTTTCGAGGTTAGAAGAGATAAGGATATCCATAGAGGGGGACATGGTAGTATAGAAATCGCGATTGCGGTCGTAAGTACCCTCGTTCAAGAAATCTGTAAGTATAGAGTTCTTGTTTGAAGCACAGATAAACTTGTTTACGGGCAGACCCATACGCTTAGCGATATAAGCGGCAAAGATGTTACCGAAGTTACCTGTAGGAACGCATACGTTCATCTTGTCGCCGAGCTTGATCTTACCCTCAGCTACAAGGTCGCAGTAAGCGGAAACATAGTATGCGATCTGGGGAGCAAGTCTGCCCCAGTTGATGGAGTTGGCGCTGGAAAGGAAGTAGCCGTTTTCGTTGAGCTTCTCTGCCATTGCCTTATCCGAAAAGATCTTCTTAACGCCGTTCTGTGCATCGTCAAAGTTACCGATAACGGCACAAACTTCAACGTTACTGCCCTCCTGTGTCGCCATCTGAAGCTTCTGAACACGGCTGACACCGTCAACGGGATAGAATACTGTAATTCTAACCTTATTTACATCACGGTAGCCCTCAAGAGCCGCCTTACCGGTGTCGCCGGAGGTAGCAACGAGGATGAACGCTGTTCTCTCCTCCCCTGTCTTGTCAAGAGCACGGGAAAGAAGTCTGGGCATGATCTGAAGCGCCATATCCTTAAAAGCACTCGTAGGACCGTGCCAGAGCTCGAGCACGCTTGTGTTGTCGTTAAGTGTAGCTAAAGGTGCGGCACCGCCCTTGAAGCGAGCCTCACCGTATGCCTCGGAGCAATCAGCCAGAAGCTCCTCGTAGGTATAGTCTGTTAAGAAAAGTGAGAGGATATACGCCGCTCTCTCGGCATAGCTCTTGCCTGCAAGAGCTGTAATATCATCAAGAGAAAGTGAGGGAATAGTCTCGGGCATAAAGAGACCGCCGTCATTGCAAAGACCCTGCTTGATAGCCTGAGCGGCAGATACGCCCTCCTGATTTAAGTTTCTGGTACTGTAGTATCTCATATTTTTACATTCCTTATAAGAAAATTATTTGCATTGTTATAAAATATTTTATCCGCATCCACACCCTCGGCTACGAGTGCCTCATATAGCTTCGGAAGATATGAAATATCGGGAAAATCCTTTGTATTACGGGTAACTCCGTCAAGGTCACAGCCAAGACAGACCGTGTCCTCACCGCCAAGAGATATATAATGAAGTATATGCTTCACCGTATCCTTTACCGTCGGCTCACCGTCAGCGGTATGTGTAGGCTCAAGGCTGATACCGACAACTCCCTGAACCTCTTTTATAGCACAGAACATCTCGTCTGTCAAGTTTCTTGTGTGATTATGTATATTTCTTGAATTGGAATGAGTGGCAACGAAGGGCTTCACCTGTTTTTTTGCCTCCCCGTATACCTGCCAGAACATCCTGTCGCTTGCATGGGAAACATCGGGTATAATACCCAGTTCAAAGCAGGAATTTAATACCTCGTATCCAAAGTCGGTAAGTCCGATATCGGTATCGTGAGCACCGCCAAGCGAACACTCACCTGCCCATACAAGGGTCAGAAAACGTACTCCCATATCGTAGAGCTTTTTTAAATTCTCTATCCTGCCGCCTAAGGCTTTTCCGCCCTCAACTGCAAGTATGTGGGGAAAATCGGAAGGAATACGTTCCTTGTATATTTCATATACCGAAAGAAGCTGCCGAAAGCATTCCTTCTCGCTTAAGCCGTTCTCGCTCCAGATGGCAAGCACCTGTCTGTATTCATCAAAGCACTCTGCTTTTTCAAGGCTTATATTAAGCTCATTTTTATCAAAGCGACAGTCTCTTTTGTACATTTCATAAAGAGTGTCACAATGCAGATCAAATAATCTCATCCTTGTGCACCGAAAGCATTTTTGATATGCTCTATACGGTGTCCTTTCTCTGATAAATATACCTCTATTATATCTATGCGGGGTATGAGCCTTGTATTATTGCGGGCAAGATAATTCCTTATTGAATATCTTATATGCTCCCGCTTCCCGTAATTCACCGCATAGGCAGGTCTGCCGTAAAGCTCGGTATGTTCCTCTTTTCGGGTCTTGACCTCAACGAAGATTATATATCTTCCCTTTTTTGCGATGATATCTATCTCGCCGTGCTTGGTTTTGTAGTTAGTTTCAACTATTCGGTAGAAGCGCCGTCTTAAATATCTTCTTGCAAGGGCTTCGCCGTAATCGCCGATTTCTTTCTTATTCATTTATCAAGAAATTTCAAAAAGGTCTTTCTATGTACGGGGCTGGGACCGTATTTGATAACAGCCTCACGGTGCTCCTTCGTAGGATAGCCCTTATGCTTTTTAAAATTGTATTCGGGATACTTTTCGTCAAGCTCCACGAGCATACGATCCCTTGTAACCTTTGCAAGTATGGATGCCGCTGCTATAGAGGGGGAGAGTGCATCACCCTTGATTATCGGCTCGGCAATTATGGGAAAATCCCTTGCTATATTGCCGTCCACCAATACCACCTGGGGCTTGGGGTCGAGCCTTTCAACGCATCTTCTCATTGCAAGCTGTGATGCGTTGAGTATGTTGAGAGTGTCTATCTCCTCTACCGATGCTTCACAAATAGCATAGCTTACCGCTTCGTTTATTATAACGTCAAAGAGCTTTTCCCTTTTCTTTTCCGAAAGCTTTTTGGAGTCGTTAAGACCCTCTATCATAAGCCCCTCGGGGAGAATAACGGCGGCTGCAACCACAGGACCCGCAAGAGGTCCTCTGCCCGCTTCGTCTGTACCGCAGACTACACTGTACCCTTGGGCAAAATATTTATTTTCGTGATCCCAGTTCATTATCTCTCTCCGGGTAATTCTAAAGTTATCCTTCCGATCTTTGCTCCTCTGAACTCGTCAAGAAGAACATTGGATAGTCTCTCCCAGCTTACCTCTCCGCCCGAGATAAGGAAGCCTCTTTTTCTGCCGATGACCTCGGCAAGCTCCCAGTCCTCAAGCTCGTCATACTGAGAAATATCGCCTAACTTGTATCTCTCGCAAAGAAGCTCGGGATAGCTCCTACGAAGTCTTGTTATAAGAGCACAGGTGATACGGTCAAGGTCCATTACCTGATCCTTTATCGCACCTGTGATAGCGAGATTTTCACCTACGTATTCATCTTCAAATTTAGGCCAAAGAACACCGGGCATATCAAGAAGCTCAAGGCCTACGTTGGTGGTGACCCACTGCTTGGTCATGGTAACACCGGGTCTATCCTCTACCCTTGCCTTCTTCTGTCCCGCAAGGCGGTTGATAAGGGAGGATTTGCCTACGTTTGGGATACCTACTATCATCGCCTTTAAAGCTCTTCCCTGCATACCCTTAGATTCGTAACGCTCGACCTTTTCTTTGAGAACCTCACGGACAGCATCACCTATATCCTTTATTCCTGCACCTGTAACGCTGTCGATAAACATACAGTGTCTGCCGTTTTTCTGATACCACGCTCTCCACTTGTCAGATGCCACGGGATCGGCAAGAGAGGACTTGGAAAGCAGGGTCAGCATAGGCTTGTCCTTGCATAGACGGTGTATCTCGGGATTCCGTGAGCTCTCGGGAATACGGGCATCAAGTATCTCTATTACTATATCAACTGCCGAAAGATTTTCTGTGATCAGTCGGCGGGTTTTCGCCATATGTCCGGGAAACCATTGTATCTGATTTGACGGCATAATTACCTCCTTCGGAGAATTCGTAATGCGTAATTAATGGTTGAAAATAGTTTCTTTTGGAAACTATTTTCTTCCTTAATTCTGCATTCTGCACTCTGCATTCTGCATTCTCAATCTACTATTCCCGTATTAGGAAATAGTCTGAAAACAACTCTGCCAAGCACCGTTCTTACGTCAACAGGTCCGATATCACGGCTGTCACGAGAGTTCCAACGGTTGTCACCCATAACGAATATATGTCCCTTGGGAACGGTGTAGGGGTACGAGATCTCGGCGTAATAGGCAGTACGCTGTTGATTTTTGTAGGTAGCATACTGTTCCCATTCCGGCTCAACACCGTCTACGGTGACCTTGTTTGTTATGGGGTCATAGTCAACTACCTGACCCTCGGTTGCGATAACTCGCTTAACGTAGGGCTCGTCGTAGCCTGTCTGCTGTGACTCAAAGACTACGATATCACCGTTCTTGGGTGTATAGAACAGATCGCTTAATATAAGAACATCCTCGTGCTGAAGAGTCTCGTTCATAGAGGCTCCGTTTACGGGAGAGTATCTTGCAAAGCAGTTAAGTATCACCATAACCACGGTTATGGATATTGCCACAAGCTCCACCCATTCAAATATTGAACGGGAGAGGTCAAACTTGGGCTTTTCTTTTACTGTTATGTTTTCCTTGTTATCCATAGCTTATTCCTTTATCATATAGGACAGCAGAGTACTGCCGTCAGGGATATAGGTCTTTCCCTCCATAGCCTTCTCAGAGAAGGATTCTGCACCCTCCTGCTCCTCGTTTGAAGAATAAAGCACGAAGGGACCGGGATCCATAGCGTGTGTACGTGTGCAGATAGGTGTGGGATGGTCGGGGAGGATGAGTATCTTAAAGTCCTCGCCTGTAGAAACAAGATATTCGTATACAGGCTTAAGTATCTTCTCGTCGATAAGCTCAACAGAAAGTATCTTGTTTTCAAGCTCAGCACGGTGACCGCATTCGTCGGGAGCTTCTACGTGGATGTATACAAATTCCTTGCCTCTCTTGAATGCGTCTATTGCCGAGTCCGCCTTACCCTTGTAGTTGGTATGTACGTTACCGGTAACGCCCTCAACGTCGATAGACTCCATACCTGCGCAAAGTCCGATACCCTTGATAAGGTCAACGGCGGAAATAACCGATGCCTCAACACCCCACTTTTCCTTGAAGTTGGGAAGTGCGGGCTTCTTGCCGGGGCTCCAGAGCCAGATGGAGTTGGCGGGACGAAGTCCTCTTTCTACTCTCGCCTTGTTTACGGGGTGATTGGTAAGTATATCCCAACTCTTCTTCTGGAGAGTAAGGAAGGGCTCGGGAGGAAGATATTCCGTGACCTTCTGTCCGAGAATATCGTGGGGTCTCATAAACTCCACGTTCTCGGGAGCGTTTTCCCAGAGCAGGCAGTGACGGTAGCTTACGCCTGTATAGAACTTTTTAAGCTCGTCGCCAAGCTCCGCGTCTATTGCCTTGATAAGCTCGTCGGCTTCGGCTGTGGTTATCTCGTCTGCCGAGTGGTCGATCATAGTCTTGTTTTCATAGCCTTCTTCATCGCCCATCGTTACTACGTTTGTACGGAAGGCTGTCTGGGTGGGAGTCATTGTAAGTCCCATGCTCACAGCCTCAAGGGGGCTTCTGCCCTTGGAGTAGATCTTGGGGTCATAGGACATTATGGCAATATTAGCTGTATCGCTTTCGGGAACCATACCCTCGGGTACGTTGGAAACAGTTCCGCAGAACGCCTTTTTTGCAAGGGCGTCGATGTTGGGCTTGTTTGCCTTCTCTAAAGGAGTAGCTCCGCCCAGCTCTTCTATGGGATAATCGGCTGCGCCGTCTGTTACAAGTACGAGATATTTCATAGTCTTTTCCTCTTGACATAATTAGTATATTGATATATTATATAACATACTAATTTTTTTTACAAGACCTTTATGCAAAGTTTTAGGCAGAAAACATTAATTTGTAACAAAAAAATAAACTTTCAAAAAAGTGTTGCAATTAGCAAAATTATGTGGTATAATCCCGTTGTTATAAATATGACACGGATAGTCCGCTGCGACGCTCTGCAAGAATATCCGTTAAGAATTAGGAGGAAAGCTACAATGGATCTTATTAAGGCTTTTACAAGTGAGCAGTTAAAGAAGGAAGTACCCGAACTCAAGATCGGTGACACAGTTCGTGTTCACAACAAGATCAAGGAGGGTACGAGAGAAAGAATTCAGCTTTTTGAGGGTACAGTTATTGCCCGTCACGGCGGCGGAATCTCTGAGACATTTACTGTCAGAAGAATCTCCTACGGCGTAGGCGTTGAGAAGACATTCCCCATTCACTCTCCCAACGTTGAAAAGGTTGAAACGATCAGACGCGGTAAGGTTAGACGCGCTAAGCTCTACTATCTCCGCGGCAGAGTTGGTAAGGCTTCCAAGGTTAAGGAGCTTATCTGATTCTAAACAAAGTCAAAAAAGCTCGGCTTCGGTCGGGCTTTTTTACGTTCTATGTAGCATTTTGTCATTTTATAGTGTATAATAAATATGAGGTGATAATATTGAAGAGACTAAACGTGCCTAAGGATATTAAAAAATATGTTTTTAAGCAACGTATACCTTATGTAATATTCTTTTTGGCATTGATGGCACTCATTACTTTAATATGCATATCAAGCAAATATATCCCGCCTATCGGAACGGCGGTGGGGATTATCGTAGCCTTCGTTATATTCTATGATCTGCCGATTTTCAAAAACAATCTCTTTGACAAAACCTGGGTCGGTGAGATCGTAAAGGTAAGAGATCTTTCGGTAGAGCTTCCCGTCCGAGGCACAAGCAGACTCGTTCCTTACCGCAAACTTTCCGGCACTTTTATAATGTTCACGCTAAAAAGCAAAGACCGAAAGTTCAAAAAGATAATCAGCTTGCCTAAAAATACTCCTTTGAACAGTCTGATGGATATATATACACCTGGTAGTCATATGTTACATATAGGCGGCACAAAACAGTACGTAGTGTTTAAGGAAACAAATACTTCATATATCTGTCCGGTATGCGGCATCGAAAACCCCGCAGAAAATACGCATTGTTTTGATTGCAGACATACCCTCATAAAGAACTTGGAGAACAATACAAGCACTTGACATTTATAACTATTCTTGCTATAATATAGATGAAGCAAGGCAAACCTATAGACGGTTAGCTTAAATATGGGTTAAGAAATAACCGCACACTTTGGCTGAGGGCGGTTATTTCTTTTTTGTTATATTAACAACAAGTGCGATTATGGAAACTATAAGAGTGAGTAATAAAAACAACTCGCCGTAAGTAATCATAAGCACCGCCCTCCTTTCTGGAGGGAAAAGTGCCCTCCGATTAAAGAGAGCTAACCGCCTACCGTTGTAGGTCTACCTTACTTCGACAGATATTATAACATATTTCCGAAAAAAATGCAAGGCAGTCTCGCGACTGCCTTATCTTATTTCTTCATTTTTTTGATATTAAGTAATCTTACTACAACGGGGCTGAGTACTATGTTGAAAAGCACCTCAAAGAGGAAGTTGCCGCCAACCAGACCGAATATAATATAATGACCTACGTTACTGCCGCCTGCCCACACGGTTATCGTCTCCATAAAGAATATAAAGCATCCGATAAGGAAAACTCCCGTGTTCACGATAGGACATACTATCGCCGCAACAAGAACCGCGATATATGTATTATTGCGTGAAATAAACTTAAAAACTCCGGATTCGCAGTTTTGACAAAGACCGAAATCAGACTTCATACGGTCGATCTGTCTGCTTGAACGTTTATCCAAAGCATTAAGAACAACGCGATATACAAGCCCTGCAACAAATCCGCAGGCTGTACCCTTGACAAGTACAGTAATAACGGTTCCGATAACGTCTACCGCCAAAAAAGCCGCCGCGTCTCCGCTTGCCAGTACCACTACACCGAAAACAAATCCAAGCCAGGCACCTATAGAAGCTCCGCAGGTTGCCGCACCGATAACTATCGGTATCAACACCAATGAAATGGAGAAGGGTCCGAATCTGACAAAGGCGCCTAAATACTGAAGCAATACTACCAATGCCGTCAAGAGTGCCGCCAAGACTAATTTCTCGGTCTTGTTTCTTCTTACTTGTGTGTTCATAAAATTTCCTCCTTGCTGTCATCTGCATACGCAGTACGACGCATAAAAATTTATATCTACCCTTTAGGGCAATACACAATTAATTATTCTTTTTATATATAATGTTCAATCCCTTTAATACAAGGTGATCGTCATAGGTTATCTCATGCTTACAGTGAGGAACGATAGCGGGAGCAAGTCCGCCGGTAGCGTAGACCTTAAGATCATAACCAAGCTCCTCGATATAACGGTCTATCATACCGTCTATCATAGAGGCGTGACCGAAAACAACGCCCGAGCGCATACAGTCAACGGTGTTCTTGCCGATAACAGACTTGGGAGCCTCCAGCCCTATCTGAGGAAGCTGTGCCGTACCGCTTGCCAAGGCTTTAAGCGAAATATTGACACCCGGAATGATAGAACAGCCGCAGAAGGCACCGTTTTTGTCAACCAGAAGAATCTTGGTAGCCGTACCCATATCAACTATAAGTGAGGGGCTGCCGTATATATGGTGCGCCGCAACGCAACCGCAGATAAGATCGGATCCGACCGTTGCAGGTGAATCACACTGCAGGTTGATACCCGTCTTGATCCCCGGAGCCACGGTCATACAGTCTATACCGTATGCCTTGTTAATGGCCTTCTTTACAATAGAGGTCAGGGGCGGAACAACAGAGGATATGATACCCCCTCTCAGCTCTGCCTTCTCAATACCGTGAAGGGACAGGACACTTTTTATCTTGGTAGCATATTCGTCCTCAGTCTTTTGGGCATTGGTGGCGATACGAGCCATAAAGGAAAGCTTGTCATCCACAAAACCTCCGAGAACTATATTGGTGTTGCCGATATCGATAGCTAAAAGCATAGTGCACCTCCACTTGTTATTTAACTTAATTATTATAGCAAAGCGGAAGGTGATTGTCAAGTTATTCACTATTCACTATTCGTTATTCACTATTCACTAAAAAGTGGTTTTTAATAATAGAACTTGATTAGCTGAAGATTGAAGCCTTGCTGACCAAATACTTATTCACTTAAATTTATATCAAGTGAATAGTGAATAGAGAATAGATAATAGTGAAGGTAGAAAAAGCATCCCGAAGGATGCTTTTTCATCAAGTTTAATTATTCTACAGTGATTACGTAGTAGTTATATGACTCGTCGTTATACTGAACGCAAAATGTATATGTTCCTGCCTTGAGGTTCTTCACCGTGATAACACCGTCAACGGCAGAATCAGCTTTAAGGGCCTTTGAGCCTGCAGCCGCCTTGATCTGAGCAGATGTGGTATATTCGCCGGGAGCATATCTGATAACATAGAGGTCATCAATATTACCGATGGTTACTACGTTGTTAGATTGTGTGAATACGGGAACCTTCTGCTCTACCTCGTAGGTGTAGATCTTGGTGTAGCCGTCCTCGTACTGAACTGCAACGGTAACCGTTCCGCTCTTTCTGTACTGGATCATATAGCTGTCTGCACCCTTGATATCATTCTTTGCGGTAAAGGATCTTGCGCCCTCTGCCTTCTTGATAGCTGATACGCTCTTGTGCTCACCGTATGCGGTTCTGATGACCTTAACATCTGCAAGGTTGCCGACTGTAAGCTGAAGTCCGTTTGCCGCAAAGGTAGGCTCGGTTACGTCTATCTGATGATAGAGATATACACTTGTGCCGTCGTTGTATCTTACAAGTACGGTGTAGTAACCGCCTGCCTTAAGTGTGTAGGTGTAGCTCTCTGCCCCTGCAAGCTTTTCGGGAGTAAGACGAACCACTGCGTTTGCCTTAACGTCTGCATAGGTATCATAATCACCGAGAGCGATGAATACGTCCTTTACGTCAACCATACCTGATACGGTAAGGTTAGGGCCGTCAGAGGAAACTGCAAGCTCGGCAGTCTCACCGCCACCAAGTGCGGGGATAACCTCTTCTTCAACCGTTCCGCAGCCGCGGCGGCAGCTTCTTTGCTGTAAGCCGTCCTCTGTTTCAGTTGCTTCCTTTACTACCTCCCAAGCCTTCCATACGTGGCCGAGAGCTGCGATAGATTCGGTCTTTGTACCGCCGCATACCGTACAGGTGTAGGTCTTTATACCTTCCTCGGTACAGGTGGGCATTACGGTAGTTGTACCTGTGTCATAGCTATGCTCAAGAGCTGCAATAACTTCGGTATAGCTGTCACCGCAGTTGATACAGGAGTAGGTGTATTCACCCTCTGCGCCGCAGGTGGGAGCGATAGTCTCGGAACCAACGTATTCGTGGTCAAGCTTAGGAATACTTTCCGTATAGCTTTCACCGCAACGGCAGGTGTATGTTATTACACCGTCAGCCGTACAGGTAGCGGCCTTTGTTATCTTGGAGGTATATCTGTGAGTATGCTCGCCTTCCTCCTCCCAAACTGCCGTAAATACTACGTCAGAATCAAAGCTGAAGGTGTCGGAGGTGTTGAGCATATATCCGTCGGCATACCAGCCTACAAGGCTTGTGCCTTCAAGGGTCGCCTGAGGATCCTCTCCTACAACGTCAGCATAGGTCTGACCCTTATTAATTATAAAGGCGGTTGAGCCGAGCTTTTTACCTTCACCTGCATCGAAGCTTACCTTATATCCTAAAGCAGGAATTTCTCTTGTAAAGCTTTCGTTACAGTTAAGACATACCGCCTCTTCTATGCCGGCAGTACCCTTTGTTGCGGGAGTTACCACTGTCCAATCGGTAGCATAGTGACCCTCGTGATAAACCTCTGTATGCTTAATAAGTGCTTCGCAGAAATAACAGTAGGTCTTGGTGTATCCGTTTTCGGTACAGCTTGCCGCCTTGGTCTCGGTGTTACCGGGTGTGCAGGCGTGTAGTACCGAACCGAGCTGTGATCTTATATGTCCGAATATTCCGGTACCGTCACAGGTAACGTAGTCAAATACCATGACCCCTCGAACTCTTTCCTTTGAAACTATCTGACATTTATAATTGATAGATTCGGGATCCTCGTAGGAGAGGAATATACCTGCACCTGCATTGAAGAGATAAGGAGCCTTGGAGGTATCGTCCCAATAACGGACATAACCGTTTTTGTTGACAAAGGATGCCATCAAGAGATCGTAGTGATAGTTACTTGCCTGAAGGGCTGCGGGCTGGAAAAGACCGTTATTTCTGTTGGGAACGCCGGTCCATTCTCTTGAATAAAGTCCCATACCCGATACTATCTTATCTCCGGGGATACCGAGAGCCTTGTACATATTGATATCGCCCTGAACCGAACCGCCTCTGGGAACGTGACCGTAGGGGTCAACATTATCAAAGGGAGGAGTATGGTGGTGGGTATAAGGAACTGCCGAGCCGCAATAGAGGTCGTAGTTCATTATATTAAAGTAATCAAGATACTGTGCACAGGCAACAAGATCGAACTTTTCTGTTGCCCAATGAGCCGCAGGAGTAGCTATACTCAGTATGTACTGTCTGCCTGTCTGTGCAGTTCTTGCATTGAATCTTGCTCTTATCTCACCTAAAAGAAGTGCGTATTCGTCACGAAGCGACAGATCTGAGGGGAACTCGAAGTCTATATCAAGACCGTCAAAGTTGTTTGCAAATACAACGCCTGTCAGGTGGTTTGCAAATTCCGCACGAAGCGCGGGAGTTCTTAACCAGTTTTCAAACTTAACGATATTTCTGTTGAAGATAGTACAAACTATCTTGATATTGGGATTCTTTGCCGTTGCTACCTGTCTCATATAGGCAGCCTCGCCAAAGTAGGACTCTGCAAAGGGATATTCACCGGGGCCGCCGTCGATTGCCGGGCCGAGGTAGTTGAGAACGTCGATATAGGGGAAGTCTACGGTACCGTAGGCTACGTTCTTGTTAATATAAGCAATGACCTGCTGCTGTACCGAAGGGGGGATGGTGTCATTTTCACTTGCACCGCAGAGGGTACAGCTTCTTATAACGTTATCCGATTCTCCGGTATAGTTCCAATCGGTAAAGGTATGCCCTGTCTTGTCATATGTAATCGTACTGTAATAATCGCAGGTCTTACACACAGCGGTGTAGCTGCCCTCGGTCATACAGGTGGAATCTACTCTGAGATCCTCTATATGATGGTTGTCGTGACGCACCCAAGTAGCTGTGAAAACGCTGTCACGGTTCAACGAATAGATCTCATCTTCATAATTGAGATAAGACTTCGTCTCTTCATTGTACCAACCCTTGAAGAGATAACCGGATCTTGTGGGTACGGGAAGCTCAAAAGCATCCGCGTAGGCTTCGCCGTATGCTATCTCAAAGCTCTGCTCCTCAAAGGGCAGATAGCCTTCCATAGCGTTGAAGGTAACCGTATATTCCTCTGTATCAACAGCGGCGTCCGACCACTGAGCATAAAGGATAATGGGATCGCTTGTGTCATAGCCTGTGATGACATCGCCTGCAGTATAGCTTTCACCGCTGCCGTCCGGCTTGGTGTTCCAGCCTAAGAATCTGCCGTCATCCTTAACGAAAGCGTTGTTGCGGATAGTATAATCCGCATAGCTATACAGCGTAGGGCCGATATGTTCCATATATTCAACTATATCGGCACCGTCACCGCCGTTTGCCTTATAGGTAACCGAAGGTTCCCATACGGCATAAAGCTCAAGTGCTCTTTCTTCTATGGGAAGAATATAGGTATAGAAATCCTCCCACTTGTAGCCGGGGCCGTTGAATATAGGCATATCAAGCCAGGTGTCGGCAGATTCATAACGGTATATATTGCCGTTTAAGAATACTCTTGCATAAACCGTTTCACCCTCGTCGTTTGTGAAAAGACGGCATCCGGGCTTTGTGGGAGAGTTCTCCTCACCCGGGAAGTCAAATAAGCCGAAGGTGGTATCGTCGTGCTTTTGCAAGCTCCAGTTTACGACGTACTTTGACTGACGGTCTGTTCCGGTTGCGGGGAATATACCGCCGTCGGCATTATAGGAAACGGGATTACCCCAGATGCAGTAAAGAGTAGTTGATGCATTCGTGGTATATCTTTCGTGGTATCCGATGCCGTTGCCGAGACCGTTTGAAGCTTGGGAAGTATTCCACTCCATAAACACCATTAAATTGGTGGTCTCACCGGGGGCACCCGGAAGCATTCCGTAATTTGCGTGGATAAGGTCCTTTTTATGGAAAAGCTCAAGGTCCTTTCCGGGGAACTTATACAGCTGTACGGCTGTGTTGCCCCAACCGCGGTTACCGTGGTTGAGCACCACCGAATATGCGTAGGAAGCGTAAAGTATAGCGCTGTTGTTTACTAGTATCTGCGGAGTCGTGCCTGCCGCATAGGTGATCACACCGTTATCGGCATCCTCTTTGTTAAACGCCCAACCCATAAATACCATTCCGGGCTTTGCGGGAGCGCTTTTGGGAAGCGTAATGATCGTTCCCGGGGCAACCGTAATGTCCTCGGGCATACCGACTCCTGTACCGCCGTTAGCGTCAAACATAATAGTGCAGCTATCAGCGGCATTTGCGGGAATCGCAAAAGCCAAAGCTCCGGTTAACATAAATACAGTTAACAATAATGATATGATCCTCTTTGTCATTGCCACATTTTCCTCCTTTTGTGTTAAAAGAATAATATTATCACATATCATCTGTAATTATATACCAAAATTAACAAGTTGTCAACAAAATTATAGTCGAAAATACACAAATCATACAAAAACATATAATAATTAAAAACAGCAGGGTCGCCCCTGCTGTTTTCCTCATTTAATTATTCTACAGTAATTACATAGTAGTTGTAGCTTTCATCGTTATACTGAACGCAGAATGTGTAAGTACCAGCCTTGAGGTTCTTTACTGTGATAACACCGTCAACGGCAGAATCAGCTTTAAGGGCCTTTGAGCCTGCAGCCGCCTTGATCTGAGCAGATGTGGTATATTCGCCGAG
>JAFQHD010000103.1 GCA_017398145.1 Clostridia bacterium | reverse complement strand
GTTATATAATCCTTCTGGCAAGTGACAAGTACGACGTTTTTGCTTACGGGGGCGACGGCAAAAAGAAGGAGGATTCTACCGAAGTTTTCTCCTATATCCTCTGCTCTGTCTGTCCCGTCAAGCTGACAAAGCCCCAGCTGAGTTTTTACGCAAACGAATTTCATTCTATCGGCGCAAGCTCGGTGATCTGTCCTCCTCAGCTTGGTTTTATCTTCCCCGCCTTTGATGACAGAGCGGCAAATATCTACGGTGCCCTGATGTACACAAAGGACACCTATAACAGTCAATCTGAATTTATAGATAATCTCTTCAAAAGCGAGCCTCCCATGCCTGCGGGGATACAGAAGCAGACTTTTGAGAGTATCCTTGGTGACACGGTAGCGGATGAATGCGATATAGAGGTGGTCACAGCCGTCCACGAAAGGATATGCACTATGATGGATGACCACAAGGCGGCAAGAGAGCCCGAGCCTCTCATGATCTCAAAGCATACCGTCAAGAGTGTTCTTTCAGAATGCGGCGTAGCCGAGGAAAAGCTTTCCGAATTTGACAAAAAGTTCGACCAGAGCTTCGGCAAGGGTACTACCATCCCTCCTAAAAATATTATCAACACAAAGCGGCTTGAGGTCAAAACTCCCGACGTTGTCATCAATGTCAACCCCGAGCGTCCCGACCTTATCAAGACCGAGATCATCGACGGAACAAAGTACATATTGATCCGTGCCGAGGACGACGTTACCGTAAACGGGGTAAGTATTAAGATAACAAAGCAGTAACCGAAAAACAACTGCAGAATGCAGAATGCAAAATGCAGAATGCAAAATTATGGAGGATTTTCTCCCTTTAGGTCGAAAATCTTCATCTTATTCAGGTAACAGTATTATATAGTTTATTGGTTTTAATTTTTGTTTATTGTATTTGTTTGATTAAACAATCAGATTCAGTAAACCATATATAATCAAATGGAATTTTTGGAGCCTTATGGCGACAAAAATCTCCTCAATTCTGCACTCTGCATTCTGCATTTTGCATTTAAAACCACCCATTAAGGGTGGTTTTATCCTATTTCAGCACCGTTACGGACAGGACGCTTTTTTGCTGTAAATTCGGAAACGTGGATCTTTATTACCGTAACACCGGTTACCATCTTGGGGACAAACTCAAAGGATCTGCCGGTCTGGGTTATCATAAGCTTGTTAAGACCGTCCATCTTTCCCTCAACGTCCTCTACAAGCTCGGCTATACCCTCGCCCATAACGGAAGCGTAGCTGACACCGTACTGACAGGCAGCCTCACCCTTAAAGGGAACAATGTCGGTATCTATCTCAACGAAAACCTTTGGGTTGACTCTGATAATATCCAGCTTTCTGCCTGTGGTGGCACCGTGGAGGTAAAGGGTCAGCTTTCCGTCCTCCAATGTATAGCCGTAATTCATAGGCACAACGTAGGGCATATCCCCGTCTATCATTCCAACGTGAACTATTTTGCCACGGTCAAGGATACCTCTTATCTCGTCGATATCCGTTACTTCTCTTTCTCTGCGTGAAATGCCTCTTTTCATACTGCCTCCGATCATTTGCCGAGTATTTCGGCAATCTTTTGATTAACCTCATTTACCTTGTCGGCATCTATATAGCCTGCTTCGATAGTAAAGCTGAGCTTGCCCTCTGCTTCAAGAGTACGTATCTGACCCTTTTCCTTTGCATTTTCATAGCCGAGATGCTCGCCTGTTGCGGGAAGTACCATACCCATAGCATCCTCATTATTAGTTCTGGATATCCAGCGCACACCGTTGGTCAGAATGTCAGCAGGATGGGACACGTAGCAAGCGCCTTTATCCGTTACCTGCATAGTATATGCACGGTTGTTTTCATCCGAAAGATACTTTATACCGAAGCAGATCTCGGGATCATAAATCTGCTCTGATTTGTTTACCTTGTTCATTATTGTAAAGTCTTTTTCAAGCCTGTCAAAATAATCCTGAAGCTCGGCTGAACCCTCACTGCGGTAAAGCTTGATGTGGTCACCGTCATATTTTGTGCTTGCGATAAGCTCCGCACCCTCAAAAGGAAGGAAATTGATATGACAGAGATAGGTCCATTCAAGGGGATATGAGCGGAGGTTTTCGATTGTAACATTTATCTTAAACACGCTTGAACCCTCGTAGAGCTTGACCTCGGGCTTAAACTTATAGTGACGTACAAAGGCAGTATTATGCTCAAGCTCACCGCCGAGGATGATATATTTTCCGCCCTCGTCCTCCCCGCATTTAATATATGCCTTGTCATATATTTCGTTGGGTATCTCGCCGTGATGCGGATGCTCAGCATCAGGCGCGCCGAAGGAGATAAGCCCGCAATGATAGAGAAAACCGCCGTAGTTTTTAAGATAGGTCATAGTGTTTTGAGGCTCCTTAACTTCGGTCTTCATGGATATCTCCTCGTCGTCCACCTTAAAGTGCCAGATCTGCTGACCCTTGAAGGGCGTGAAGATAAAGGAGCATTTTTTATTCTCTACCTTGAGAGCTTCAACACCACTATCGTAGCGGAACGCTTTTATCTTAAATTCACCGTGCTTGATAAGTGTTTTCTTATCATAAGTGAAAAAATCTTTCTGTAAATTAAGCTTCATATCTGTTTCCTCCTATTATTCCTCTGTTTTATCATCGTCTGTCTCGTCTGTTTTTGATTCTATGATATTCTGTATGTTTTCTCGCCAATCTTCGGAAAGCATTGCATTCTGCCATTTTTCAAATTCGGGATTATCGCTGTTTAATACGGTATTTCTTATTTGTATCTGCTCAATAAGCGAAACTGCAACGTCTGCCAACAGTAAACAGAGCCCAAGCTTGAGACAAACATCCGACCATATACCGATGAAAAGCAGGATCAAGCCGGGATAAAAGAACAGAAAATTCTTTGTCAGATTCATTATAAATCCTATCACAAATAAACTTGCAGGATATTTTTTGTCATTGTTCTTTTTCATGTTAATACTCCAATAATTTTGTAACCTTATCAAACACTTTATCCTTTTTGATAAACGTCTATATTAGCGCATTTTGTCCTTATAAATTCAAAGAACCTGTCACACTGTTCCTGAGATTCAAAGCAGGACACAGGCAAAATGTAAGCCATAACGTTATTTACATGGATATATATCATCCTGTTATCAACGACGCTGATCCGCTCAATAGCGGAATATTTGCGTTCGGTTTTCATATCAGGCGTACTCTCGGTAAAGGTGTCCTCAAAAAACTCTAAAACAGCCTCGGGAGTATAACCCATTTTACCTTTTTTCTTCATTGATTTGATCTGTCTCTTCAAGGACGCCGCCATAATTTTATTAAAAAATATCTCTATCAACACCAAGAACGCTACCAGTGGGAAAACGCTGACGAGCGCACCTTCCGTAAATCGGTTATATATCAAATATCCAATAATAACTGCAGAGACCATAACGGTAAAGATCATACGTACAGTTAACGTCTGCTTTTTCCCGTAAGGGGAACGTAACATCCAGAATTCGTTATAATCCAGATAATCCTGATCATTTGTAACTACGTTAAATTTGAAGTTCATATTTCTATATCCTCTAAATTTGTTTTATTAACTGTTTCGTTGAACATCTGTCTTACGGCGCTGTCTCTCTGCCACTTTAACGATTCGGGGACGATTATATCTCTGCATCATCACAAAAATACAGTCAAAGCAGGCAGACAAGACCGATGTGATAACAAATACAGGCAGAGCACCAAACCACACCGAAGCCAAAATCGGCAAAAAGCTCAGTACCATAATGATCTCGTGAACTATCTCGGATTGGCAGGTGGCATCTGCGATCTCATCCCAGCTATGTATTTTAGGATCAAACGCCTTCAGGTCATAGGTGGGCATTTTCCCCTTCCATTTTCTGACCCGTAACAGGTTATAAAAGTGCTGTTCTGCTTTTCCTACCCTGAACCATTTTTTATTATGATCCATTTTGTTATGGAAGATCATATCAACGGTTTTACCTACCGCCAGCCTCATTGCAAAATGATAGGTGACCGTTGCAAAGCTGATAGCAAAGGTAAGGAAAACATCTTCAGCTGACGTTATATAAAAAACAGCAAAGAGAGCTGTCATCACAAGTGATATTACAGCTGTCAGCTTCATTTTTGCAGGCATTTTCATTTCGCAATATCCGCTACCTTTACGTTAGCAGCTTTTTGTAAGTATTCCAGCTTGGTTTTGATCTGGTGTCCGACCTTACCGCCGGAGAATACGATCAATTCTTTTGCGGTGGCTATTTCATCAATAAATATTGGAAACAGTTTTTTCATTCCAAGAGGAGAACAACCGCCGTGAACGTAGCCTGTCACCGGCAGCAGCGTTTTTTGAGGAATCATTTCCACCCATTTTTCACCGCTTGCCTTTGCCGCTTTTTTCAGATCAAGCTCTCCCTTGGTAGGTACCATAAACACGTAATTCTGTCCGCTTTTACCTACGCAGACAAGGGTTTTATAAAGGGCCTCGGTATCAACGCCCACCTTCTCGGCAAGTTCGTCCGAACTTAGGGTTATATTGTCATATGTAAAATGCTCGTATTCTGCTTTTATTCCTTCTAAAACGCGCATTGCGTTTGTTTTTTCAATTTTTTGCTTCATGATTTTTCGCTTCTCTTATAATAATACTTTCCGTCAATGTAATCAAAATCCTCTTTGGCGGGATCAAAGTAGTATTGACAGAAGCATTTTATTATTCTTCTTCGATTATTTCTGTTACAGACCAGTAGGTAACAGGCATCTCCCTTTTCGCAGGAACGAACAGTCAGATCGTCTACCTCTGTATGCTTAATGGTTTTCTCCTTGTGCAGGGGTATCTCGATAGTAGGATAAAAGCTTTTATTTATTGTATATCTTCCATGCTCTTTGAATGTATAAATATAACTGCAGCCCTCACCTACCCCGTTGTTTCTCCGCTTTTTGAATTTAACAACGACATCTTCAACAAGATATATATCCAAAGCATTTAGTTTTTCTATTTTGCGCTTGATAATATATATTAAGAGTACCAGCAATGCCAAAAACACAGCAATCGCTATTCCAACAACCAAAAGCTTTCGGGTATAAAAGCCCAAGGCTGCTATCACAAACACGGACAATAAAGAAAATATAATAGGTATTGACCTATAATAGTCCTTTGTGAAAACAACACACATTTCTTTTGTGATTCTATTCATATCTTCACCATCCCGAAAGTATTATATCATATTGTTTCGGTAGACGCAAGTGTCATAATATCAAAGTAAATCATATTATATATTGAATCTCATCAAAGGAGGTAAAATATATTGAGTAGATGGAATTTCAACAGAAACAGAAATGACCGAAATGATAATGACGGCAGAAACTATGACTACGGCTGTCAAAACGATCACTGTATGGACGATAACTGCTGCGATCGTGACTGTTCGTGCTGTCCTCCCGGTCCTGCTGACAAAAGGCACGTTTCAATTTGAAGCGTGCCTTTTAATCTTATATCAAAAACTCAATATTTTATTATGTAATATATCACATAACCCCAGCTCATAAGCCCGTGAAATATCGCCCACCCTATCGAATGCCAATTCACATAGCTTATTACGATAGCCAAAGCAGAACCAAATGTTATCCCTGTTTTGATACCGTGCTTGCGCTTGTACTCTTTTTTCTTTTCCTCATCCCATTGATTCATTCTGTATAACAAAAGCTTGATGTCATCAGCAGACTTCAAATGATTTTTATTCACATCTCTTTCATCATACGATATATCGTTATTCTTAGTATCTTCCTTCTCGTTACCGCAGAGAAGTTCGGATATCGTAACACCAAGTTCTTCACATAATGGTGATATAATAGAGTAATCAGGTAAAGATTTACCGTTTTCCCATTTTGAAATCGTTTTATTTGAAATCCCAAGTCTCTCGGCAAGCTGTTCCTGTGTAAGATTTTTCTCTCTGCGTTTCTTCTGGATGAATTTGCCTATATTATACTGATCCATTTTCATTCCTCCTTTTTGATGATTATAACACATTTACATGTTATTTTACATCCACTACACAGAGAATATAGGGGAAATCGGATTGAATCAAGGTTCGGATATATAAAAATAATTTATCTGCAAACTCCAAGAATAAATTTATTAAAAGATTTGATACTGTTTGAAAATTAAAGGAATGAGCCGATACAATACAGAGCTCATTCGCAGGTGATTTGATATTTATTTTTCATCGAAATTTACTAATACAATAGCAAATAGAGTCAAAACTTTTTCCGTCAAACCTTGTACAACCCTGAGGTATAGTTATCTCGTACTCAAAACCGCAATTTTCAAGAACTTTTTTTGATTTTATGTTTTCGGGATAGTGAAATGCCGATAATAATTCAATATCAAGATCTTCAAATACATATTTTACAACCCGTTTGACCGCTTCGGTCATATAGCCGTTGCCTTGATAATTCTTATTCAAAACAAAATTCATCATTTTAGCCTTAAGTTTTCCGCGATTATTGTCGGGATAAAGTCTGATACAACCTATTACTTTTTTGCTTTCTCTCAGTTCAATTGCCCATCTGTCGCTACTTTCTATATATTCCTTCAAAACGTCATTGGAAATCTCTATAGTTGAATGTGGGTTCCATCCACCTATACAAACGTAAGGATCCTTCATTATATCAAACAAATCGTTAACGTCGGTTTTTTGCCAATCACGCAAGATCAACCGAGACGTTTCTAACTTTTTCATATTATAGCCTACTTAAAAACTTATGATTTACTATTTGTAATATATCAAATTTTATTATTATATGAATATCGTTTTTTCAAGCACAACTACACCTTCAGGATGTTGTCCTTCGTCAAGAGGATGTGTATGCATTTCCTTGATAATCCATCCATCGTCCAAATGCTCGTTGATAACGTCGGCGCTTTCCTGCCAACGAAATTGGAAGTATAACATTTTCTGTTTCTTTACGACCTTCTTAATACCAAGCAATTCGTCCACACTTGTTTCAAAATACGATGCAATATTCGGAAGCTGTGTAATATCAGGATAAGAAAGTGAATTTTCCCAACGGCTTATTGCCTGCGGTGAAACGCCGAGGACTTCAGCAATTTGTTCCTGTGTAAGCTGCTTATCTTTACGTAATGCTCTAAATATTTCCGAAAAAGTTGCCATAATACTCGCTCCTTCAAGTTGTTTGAGAATATTATATCATACTTGAGTATAAAATTGAAATCGCTATTTGAGAAATTTTATCAAGTGTTGGTTGTATTGTAATTATTTATTATCGCTTGCGTTTGTAAAATTGACAACTGTCTTTATACTTTCTGAATTGTTATCTATATACTCAATATAAATTTCCTTATCATTCAAGAAAATGATTTTTTCACAAGTTGGCATAGAAAAGTCCAAATCTAATTCTTTTGAAAACTTCGAACTATCAAAAAAGCCGTTTATATAAAGTTTTGGCTTTTCTTCAGGTTTGAAATAAGCAAAATAGTATTCTTTTGCTTCTGTATCTATATAATCAGCATAGATGGAATATGGATGAAATTCCTCCGATGCCGTTTTGTTATATACGTTAAAATATTTCACAGTAAAGGCATTTGTACCAAATCCCAGATGGAGTTTGAGAATACCATCACCTTTTTCTTCAATTTCGGGTGCAGTACCTGTTTTAACATCTTCAACCAAAATATGATTACCATTTGCTATTCTATATTTATATCTCTGTATATCATCCTCATATATTTGATAAAAAGGTGTTTGTATTATATATTTATCTATATCTATACCACTTTGCGTTTCTTCAACCAAAGAACCTTCAATTTCAGCAACAGAATTAGTATCACATGCAGAAAAAGAAAAAATCAAAAATAAAGATAAAATAAATAAAACTGCTTTTTTCATACAATCACCACCTTAATTTAATTATAACACATAGCTATATGATTTTCAAGTTGAAATAATATACACCACTTCATCAAAGGGGACTATATCACTCTGCAATGCAAAAACGGCACCGCACCATTTCTGCTGCTATGCCGCTGGGTCACTTAGCTCTGTAATATTTTCAAATACTTATCCAGTCTTGCCTCGATATAACTTGCAAATAAGTTTTCCATTGCTGAAAGATTGTGTTTGACGTAGTATTCGTCGAATGCGTTGTAATACTTGATTCGATCGGTGAATTTGATGTCAATTGGCGGATAGCCGGCTTTCATCAATTCCAAATTCACAAGCAATCTTCCGGCTCTGCCGTTGCCATCGATAAAGGGGTGGATGCCTTCGAATTCAATATGAAAGCGCGCCAGCTTCGTCACAATATGCTCGGTACTCTCAACAAAATTACGAAGAAGCTGCTCCATTTTGGGTTCAATAAGATACGGTTGTACCGGTTCATGCTGAGCACCCATAATGCGCACAGGTACTCTACGATAAACACCGCGGTCATCCTTTTTATCGGCAAGCACAAGAAAATGGATTTGCTTAATAACGCTTTCGCTGATCGGCACGTTATCCTTTACCAGTTCACTCACATATTCAAAAGCCTCTTTGTGTCCGACGGCTTCCAAATGATCCTTAAACGGCTTTTTATCAATGGTAAGACCACGGAGTACCAAGTCCGTTTCCCGCAGCGTTAGCGTATTACCTTCAATTGCGTTGGAATTGTAGGTGTACTCAACGATAAATTCTTCGTTAAGTCTTGCAATTTCACCTTCTGTCAAAGGTCGTCTGCCGTCCAGTTCTTTTTTCTTTTGATCTATTCTGGAAATAAAACTCTCTTTTGATCTGTATCGTCCGTCCGCAGGCTTCTCGGAATCTGCGGGGATTTTCCATCCACGCCCTTCTTGGTATGCTCCCGGAATTTTACCTTCGGAACAGAGCACACGGATTCTTCTATCGGAAATACCCCATTTTTCTGCAGCCTGTTTTACTGTCATGAACATTGAATATCCCTCCTGTCAGTAGTTATTATATCACCTTTACGGAATAATATCAACAATAACGGAATAATATTTTGCGAATTAACGGAATGATACAGCGGTTTTATATGGAATATTGCTTTTAGACGAAACAATATGACAAAAGTGGTTTCTTTCGTGCTTCCCCCTGTCGGACTCGAACCAACGACCCTTCTCGTTGACACTAAGGCTCCTCCATCGCTCCATAAAGTCGCTCAGACTCGCCAAGTGTCTGCCGTGCATCCGGCTTTGCTGTACCCGCCCCCGGCGGCGCAAAGCCGCCTGCCAGTTAACAGCGGCGGCTGTTAAGGAAGCGGGGTAAGTTGGTTTGAGTGCGACAGGATAAAGGGAGCAACAAAAAAGCCATCCTGATGGATGGCTTCTTTGTTGGCTCCCCCTGTTGGACTCGAACCAACGACCCTGCGGTTAACAGCC
>JAFQHD010000102.1 GCA_017398145.1 Clostridia bacterium | reverse complement strand
GTAGGCGACGTTTACCGTGCTCTCTTACCTCGTTTTACGGGAGGTGACGGCGGTGCTTCGTGATATCACTCTCGGTCAGTATTTTCCCGGAAATTCGGTATTTCACCGTACAGACCCCCGTATAAAGATAGTTTTGACCATGCTTTATATCGTTGCGGTATTTATGGCTGACAGCCTTTGGTCATATCTGCTTATGGTGTCGGGAGCAATTGTACTTATTGCTTTTTCCCGTATTCCCTTAAGGACTGTCACAAGCGGTTTCAAAACTATTCTGTTTATCATCATTTTTACAGCAGTTCTCAATATATTCTGGACAAAGGGTGAAAATCTGATTTTCTCCTTCGGAATTATAAACATCTATGCCGAGGGACTTATCCACGCGGGCAAAATGGTGCTTCGCCTTGCCTGTCTCTTAATGGGAACAAGCGTATTGGTGTCCTATACAACATCACCTATAGCTCTCACCGACGGACTCGAAAGACTGCTTTCTCCCTTGAAGGTGATAAAGCTTCCCGTTCACGAATTTGCGATGATGATGACCATAGCTCTGCGCTTTATCCCCACTCTTATTGAGGAGACCGATAAGATAATGAATGCCCAGAAGGCAAGAGGTGCAGATTTCACCGAAGGAAATCTTTTGCAAAGAGCCAAGGCTCTTATTCCCATACTCATTCCTCTCTTTGTTTCCGCATTTATGCGGGCAGGGGAGCTGGCAACGGCAATGGAATGCCGCTGTTATCACGGCGGTGAGGGCAGAACGAGAATGACGGTCCTTAAGACCAAACCCCTTGATTGGATATTACTTTCAGTATTTATAGCATACGGAGCAGGAATAATAGTTTTATAATGCAGAATTAAGGAAGAAAATAGTTTCCAAAAGAAACTATTTTCAACCATCAATTATGCATTATGAATTGAAGGGTCGTGTTGATATGAAAAAGATAAAACTGAATATTTCTTATATCGGCACAGCCTACTGCGGTTGGCAGGTTCAGCCCAACGCCGTATCTGTTCAGCAGAGGGTACAGGATGCAGTTGAAAAGACTTTTGGAAAAAGGTATCCTCTTACAGGCTGCAGCCGCACCGATTCGGGAGTTCACGCAAGGTCGTTCGTATGCACGGTGGAGCTTGACGAAAATGCAAACAATATTCCCTGTGAGCGTATTCCCCTCGTGATGAACAGACATCTTCCCACGGACATAGCGGTAAGGCAGGCAGAGGAGGCGGAGGATGATTTTCATCCCAGATATTCATGTCTGGGTAAGGCTTACGAATATGTTTTTTACGACAGCCCTGTACGGGACCCGTTTTTGGAGGGAAGAGTAGCCCATATTCTTCCGAGGCTTGATGAAAATGCTATGAACGAGGCGGCAACGCAGATCGTAGGCAATCAGGATTTTCGATCCTTTATGGCAAGCGGTTCAAAGATAGAGGATACGGTGCGTACTGTCTACGACTGCCGTGTCAGCCGTGAGGGCGATATGGTAAAGCTGTACATATCTGCCGACGGATTTCTATACAATATGGTCCGTATAATCGCAGGTACTCTTGCAGAGGTCGGACATCACAAACGGACAAAAGAGGAAGTCAGAGCGACGATAGACTCAAGAGACCGCAAAAATTCGGGACAGACAGCTCCTCCCGAAGGACTTTATCTTTACGAGGTATTCTACCGAAAGGAGAAGGAAAATGAAGAAGGCTAAAATAAGGGATATTGATACGGGGCGTACCCCCGAGCTTGAGGTGCATCCCGAAGCCTCCGTAAACGAATATTATATAGATATCGCGAACAAGTTTAAGACAGCTAAGTTTATCGTTATCATATTATTGGTGGTATTTATGCTGTTTATGATATCTGTTTTCAGAAGCGATGTCACACTGGAAAACTTCAAATATCTCGTGCGTTTCTTCTCTTCGGCAAACACCGTATATTCGGGAGGATACGAAAACATCTACTACGATACCACGGGTGTTATGGACGTGGATGTGTTCAACGGTGACCTTGTTACCGTAAAGAGCGATTCCGTAGACCTTTACGATATGAACGGAAGCAACGTGGCAAGCTACGAGATCAATCAGGTAAGCCCCACCGTTGTAAGCCGCGGTAAGTATATGCTGGTATACGACCTCGGCGGAAACAACGCTCAGCTTTTCAATAATTTTTCTCAGCTGACAGCCCAGACCTATGACTATCCCATATCCTGTGCGGCAGTTTCGGGTGAGGGTATGCACGCTGTCGTAACAAAGAGCCTTGACTATCAGTCGGTCATACATCTCTATGACCATAACTTCAATCTGATATCCAAGATATATAAGGACAAATATATTACCGATATAAGGATAGATTCCTCGGGTAAGAAGCTCGTATGCACCTCGGTGCTTGCTGAGGGCGGAAGATATACCTCCGAGGTCATGACCTACGAGCCTTATACCGATAAGGAGGAAAGCAAGCTCGCTCTTCCCGGAAGCTTTGCGGTAAGATGCGGCTTCTTCTCTGACGGCGGCTATGCAGCTCTGGCAGATACAGCTCTTCTTTTCTTTGATAAGGACAACAATCAGACCGAGTCCTATCCTCTTACAGGCATAGTGCCTACAAACTGTCTTATTCTCGATGACTACGCGGTACTCTGCTATAACGAAAACATCGTGGGCTCCCAGAGCAGTGTTATGGTGTTCTCTACCAAGGGCGAGATACTCAAGGATACCACCGTGGACGATAAGATACTTGACACAGCCGCCTATATGGAGAATCTTTATATTCTTACCGACGGTAAGATAACCTCACTGAATATGCAGACCGGCGAGCAGCTGTCTGCCAAGGTAGAGGGATCTGCCACAGGCGTTTATATGTGTGACAAAAACAGCATAGTTATAGACTATTCAAATATGGCTAAGGCTCTTAAAACAGCCGAAATATTCACAGAGGAGGAAGGTAACAAGTGAATATAGCTATAGATGTTATCCTTGCGGTCATTATAGCCTCCTGTCTGATATCGGGATGGCGTAAGGGCTTCGTGGATACGGTGATGAAGCTGGCATCCTTTCTTATAGCGGGGGTAGGAGCGTATCTTTTCTACTCTGTACCCTCCGACTATATGTATTCAAAGCTATTTTTGCCCAAGATAAGTGCTATGATAGAGGGTTCTATCCTTTCGGGCAGTACGGGTCAGACTCTTGCAGAGCTTTTTAACCAAAAACCAAAATTCTTTACCGATATACTGAACAGATATTCCACCGTGGGCGAGGTGGAGAGCTTCTATAACTCGGGTGAGGCGGTAAGTATTACCGACATAAGCTCCTTTATGGCAGATCCCGTTGCCCGCGCTATCTCGAATATATTGGGCTTTGCCCTTGTATTTATAGCCTTGCTCATAGTATTGGGAATCATTACGTTTATCCTTGATAAGATATGTAAGCTCCCGGTGCTTAAGAGCGCAAACACTCTTTTAGGTCTTATTCTCGGTGCTGTGCTGGGACTTTTCTTTGCGTGGCTTATTGCTGCCGTAGCGGGAGGAGCTCTTCCGCATCTGTCAAAGGCATACCCCGAGGTGTTTGACCCCATGACCATGGAGAACTCCATAGTTCTTAAATGGCTCTACAATTTCAATCCGCTAACATTATTTAAACAGTAAAGGAAAAACCAATGCAATTATGTTCAAGATGCCATAAGAGAATGGCAGTAGTATTTATATCCCATATCGTTGACGGAAAGCAGGTCAACGAGGGTATCTGTATCAAGTGCGCAAAGGAGCTTGGTATCGCTCCCGTAAACGATATCATCAGCAAGATGGGTATCGGCGAGGAGGAGCTTGAGAGAATGGAGATGGAGATGGAGGATATGATGTCTGACG
>JAFQHD010000011.1 GCA_017398145.1 Clostridia bacterium | reverse complement strand
TATAAGGGTATGACTATTGAGAACTCAAAGGACATCTCCGAGTTTCCCGATGCATCAAAGGTCTCCACATATGCGGTAGAGAACCTTAAGTGGGCTTACGGTGACGGAATAGTAAACGGCTCAAAGTCGGGCGATAAGCTTTATCTCAACCCCCGCAATCCTGCAACCAGAGCCGAGTGTGCTACCATGTTCTCAAAGTACCTCTATCTTGAGCCTGTATACGAGATAAACGGTAACGATATTTCCCTCTATACCATAGTATATAATGCAAACGAGATCGAGTCGGTTGCAGAAGCCGCAAACGATCTTGCAAAGTACATCGAAATGAGCATCGGATATAAGCTCCCCGTTGTAACCGACTCCGCCGAGGTAGGTGAGTACGAGATCCTCGTAGGTAAGACCAACCGTGAGGAGAAGGGAATAGTATCTGTTGACAGAGCGGCTTTTACCGATGATCAGAACTTCCTCTGTCAGGTACAGGGCAATTATCTCGTTATCACGGGTATCGACACTGATGCCGGACGTGATGACGGCAGCAGAACCACCTTCAATATTGACGGTTCACAGAACGCAGTTATTTATTTCCTTGAAAAGGAATTCGGACTTAATTTCTATTACAAAGACGAGGGTACATATGCCGAGGCCGATCCTGTTATCAGCTTGAATGACGGATACGAGTATATAGACGGTCCCAGCTTTGAGACAAGAACGCTTTATATCCACAGTGCAGGTGATGATTCGTATCTTGATTGCGGTTATTATTACAGCGACTGGGGCTGTGGACTTCCTCACCAGCTCGGTAACCTTATGACGGGTGCCTGGTACACACCTATGAGAATACCTGGGACACACCCTGTCTTTCCTCTCCCGAAAACATCGAGAGCCTTCTTAAGAACATAAGAGAGCTTCTGGCAGAGAAACCCAACCTCAACCTCGTCGGACTTATTCAGAATGACAGCCAGAATTACTGCCGCTGTTCTCTCTGTGCTGCGGCTTACCGCGAGGAGGGAACCCGTGGAGGAGCTCTTATCCGACTTCTCAATCTTGTAGGCGAGACCTTTGAGGAGGAACAGCCTAACGTCAAGTTTGCAACCTGGGCGTATAACTGGAGCATCAAGCCACCTGAGTCTGATACCACGCTTCACAAGAATATACTCCTTCACTATAACACGCTTCATCTTTGTCCCGCACACGAGTATTCTGATACTACCTGTGAGTTCAATAAGGAATCCGCAGAGCATATCAAAAAGTGGGGCGAGATAGTAGACAAGCTTTATCTCTGGGAGCATACGGCTGCATTCAGCGATTCAATGACTCCTTTCCCTGATTTTGACTCTATTCTTGCAAACGCCAGATATTTTGCCGACAACGGTTGCGAGGGCGTGTTCCTCAACAGTATGGTCGGCAGAAGCGCCGAGCTTTTAGAGCTTCGTGCTTATCTGTTTGCACACGTATACCGTGACCCCTATATGACCGAGGAGGAATACTACTACCGTATGGACGGTTTCCTCAAGGCATTCTACGGTGACGGCTGGAAGAGCATTAGAGAGTATATTGACAGAATAACCGAGCTTGGCAACGAAAAGCACCACAGCTTCCACGCAGGAACCTCCGGTTATTACGATTACGAGCATATTCGTGAAGTTATACCCGCCTTCGAAAAGCTCTGGAACGAGGCAGAGGCAGGGGCCAAGACTCCCGAACAGCTCGAGCATATTCAGGTATCCCGTACGTCCTGGACGTATCTCAAGCAGTGTGCCCTCTACGATACCCAGTTCAAGAACGGAACCGACGAGCAGAAGCGGGCTTATGAAGCCGAAAACCAGAAGCTTGTCGATATGATAAGAAAGTACGGTATCCATATAGGAGAAAACTACGACGGAGATTATGACCTCAATATCTCCATCAACCCCGAAAACTGGTCGAACTGAATACTGTATATGAAGAAAGGTGTTGCAATGTTGCAACACCTTTCAACCTTTTCTATTCACTTTTCACTTTTCACTTGTCTCTTTTCACTAAAAATAACAGGCTCAAAAGCCTGTTATTTTATTTATTATATTTTTCCGTTGATCACAAGTATTATCACAGCACATGCTGCTATAACGATAAGCGATACTGCAAGGGTAACCACCCACAGGCCTATCTTACCCTTATTTTCTGCAGGGGGCATAAGTCTTGCCTTGCGCAGAACCGTGGTCAGAGGCTTATATAATGCCAATGAAATTGCCGCATTGATAAAGCCCTTTAAGATGTTGAAGGGAAGAAATACGGGTACAAGCATATCTGCAACTATCTGACGGTCAACTCCCATATATATGGGTGTCATTGTGTAGTTCCACAACAGCATCAGCGCCGTCATAAGCAGCACACCCATCACAAGACCGAGGACAGCGCCGCTTATCTTACGGTGTCTGCGGTAGAGAGTTGCGGCTGTACAGGCAAAAGCACCCGAGGACAGTATATTCATCATCATACCGATGACCCCTGCTTCGCTTACCGTGAACAGCTCTATTGCCGCAACAACTACGGTCATAGCAAGGGACGCAAGAGGTCCGAACATAAAACCGGACATTACGATTATAGCGTCCTTGAATTCTAATTTAAGGAAGGGGGCTGTGGGCATTATGGGTGTTCCCAGTGCCGCTACGGCAAAGGCAACGGCACATAGCATTGCCAGCACCACCAGTTTTTTTGTTCTATTGTTTTTCATTGGTTTCTCCGAAATACGATGATTTCTAACATTATATAACAAATACGATTTTTTGTCAACATGTTGATTTCTCAAGCGGAATATGTTACAATATACGGGATAATGAATTTGGAGGTTTGTATGGATAACAATATCTGCCTTATTGTAGATACCGCGGATTTTACAAAGACCAAAGCTCTTTTCGGCGGAGATAAGCTTGTAAAGAAGGGAAATGTCTCAGCCGTCATACTGGGAAACGCCTATGACCTTATGCAGAACCGTGCAGACGAGGAGAAGGTCATCGAGCTATATAGCGAGTACGGCAAGGATACCGACACGGTCCTTGACGGAATATATACCGCCATAATTCTCGACTATGACAAAAAGACCGCATATGTTTTTCAGGACTTTTTCGGTTCAAATCAGGCGATATTCTATTACAATGATAACGGCAGAGTGTATATCACCAACTCTCTGCGTGCTATAGTTACAAATGTAAAAAATGACTGGCAGATGAATATGGCGGCGGTCAAGCAGTTTATCCTCCGCGGCTACAGCGCAAACTCTGACACACTTATTAAGGGTATACATAAAATGCCGGGTAAGGCAAACCTTGAGGTCTGCCGTAAGCCTAAGCTTATAAAGCATAAGAAGCTTCCAAATGTAAAGGAAGATATAAGCATAGAAAAATACGATGATGTAGTCAGCCGTAACACCAAGGCTGTATGGCACGAGGGCATGGCGACCACTATTTCCTCGGGATACGACTCCAACTATATAATGCATAATCTGCAGAAGCTCTCGGACAAGCGTATAGACGCCTTCTGTATCGGCGGCACCATAGGAACCGACGAGATCCCCGATGCCGAGAAGATATGTGCTTATTACGGCAACGTAGATCTGCATACCCGCCGTGTCAACGGCAGTAGCTTTGACAAGCTCCCCGAGATAGTATATGCTATGGAGGGCTGTATGTATGAAAGAGGTATCTTTCTTCAGTACGAGCTCGCAGATCTGGTTTCAAGCCACGGTGTCAAGCATATAATGCTGGGCGAGTCTGCCGATCAGGTGCTTAACTTCGAGATGTACCACCCATTCCATCAGGCAAAGGCGATTTTTGACTATACATTAAAGAAGCTCCCCGGCCGTATATTCAAGGGACTTCGCTTCCGTCCTTACAGAACGGTTTACGATATGGCGACCTATATAGTAACCAAGAAGAACGGAATCATGATGAACTACTTCGGCGTCAACCCCGAATATCCTTATATGCGTAAGGAGTATATGAAGACCTGCGAGAACGCGGTACAGATAGGCGAAAAGAAGAAGGAATTTCACAAGAAGGCGATAAATGCAATACTTCCCGAGGGCGTGACCTCGGTTATCCACAAGATGCCCGGCTCCACCGAGCTTAAGGATCTCTTTATCGGTGAGATAACCTATGATGATATCCTTGAGATGTGTAAGAAGAGCCCCTATTATAAGCCCGCCAAATTTGACGACGGCTTCTATGAGATAGACAACTATCTCAAGATAACCTACCTTGAGGTCTTCCGCAAAATGTTCATCGAACAGCCCGAAAAGTACCTCACGGATAAGTTTGAGGGCTACACCCTTAAAAATGTATTATTTGAATAACGAAAACACTCCTGCACTCCTGCGGAGTGTTTTCTTCATTAATTCCGCATTCCGCACTGCGACAACTTGCTACGCAAGTTCCTTGCATAATTCCACCAACCAAAATGAAATTTGGGGTGTCATTGATCCGAATTCCGCATTTAAATATTGACATATAAAACCTGTTGTTATATAATTAATTAAATATAGTTTAAATTATAAAGGAGCCTGTATGTCAGACAGACAGAAGAGGATCAGAAATTTTTCGATCATAGCACATATCGACCACGGCAAGTCCACCCTTGCCGACAGGTTGCTTGAAAATACCCAGAATCTCACCAGCCGAGAGATGGAAGAGCAGGTACTGGACAATATGGATCTCGAAAGGGAAAGAGGTATTACCATCAAGGCAAGAGCAGTCAATCTGCAGTACAAGGCAGATGACGGTGAGACCTATTCCCTTAACCTTATCGACACCCCCGGTCACGTTGACTTTAACTATGAGGTCAGCCGCAGCCTTAATGCCTGTGACGGTGCGCTTTTAGTAGTTGACGCTTCTCAGGGTATAGAGGCGCAGACCCTTGCCAACGCTTATCTTGCAATAGATGCCGACCTTGAGATAGTTCCCATTGTCAATAAGATAGACCTGCCTGCAGCCGACCCCGACAGGGTTCGCGCTGAGATAGAGGACGTTATCGGTATACCTGCCGAAGACTGCCCCTGCATTTCGGCAAAGACAGGTGTCAATATTCCCGACGTTTTAAAGAGGATAGTAACAGACGTTCCCGCGCCCAAGGGTGACGAGAATGCACCTCTTAAGTGTCTGATTTTTGACTCATACTACGACTCTTATCTCGGAGTTGTTGTATACGTCCGTGTCTTTGACTGTAAGTTAAGAGCCGGACAGCGTATCCGTATGATGAATACCGGAGCCGAGTTTGACGTTATCGAGGTGGGCTATATGGCACCCTTCGGACTTCAGAAGGCAAGTGAGCTTGCGGCAGGCGAGGTTGGTTATATCACCGCCTCCATCAAGAATGTCCGGGATACACAGGTAGGTGATACCATCACCACCGTTGAAAACGGAATAACCGAGCCGCTTCCCGGCTTTAAGCAGGCGCTTCCCATGGTTTATTCGGGTATCTATCCCGAGGACGGAGCAAAGTACGACGACCTCCGCGACGCTCTTGAAAAGCTCCAGCTCAACGACGCATCCCTTATGTTCGAGCCCGAGACCTCGGCAGCCCTTGGCTTTGGCTTCCGTTGCGGATTCCTCGGACTTCTGCATATGGAGATCATTCAGGAAAGACTTGAGCGAGAGTTTAATCTCGATATCATTACCACCGCCCCTTCGGTTATCTACAAGATAACCAAGACCGACGGCGAGGTGCTGTATATAGACAACCCCTCAAACTACCCCGACCAGGGCGAGATAGCCGAGGCGGCTGAGCCTATGGTCAAGGCGAATATAATAACCCCCGTAGACTACGTAGGCGGTATTATGGATCTCTGTCAGGACAGACGAGGAATTTTCCACGATATGAAATACCTTGATTCCACCCGTACCGAGCTTCACTACGAGCTTCCTCTCAACGAGATAGTATACGACTTCTTTGACGCATTAAAGAGCCGTAGCCGCGGTTACGCTTCTCTCGACTATGAGCTTATAGGTCATAAGCCCAGCAAGCTTGTTAAGCTGGATATCCTTCTTAACGGCGAGATAGTGGACGCGCTTTCCTTTATCGTTCATACCGACAAGGCGTACGGCAGAGGACGTAAGATAGCAGAGAAGCTTAAGGAAAATATTCCGAGACAGCTCTTTGAGGTGCCCGTTCAGGCGGCTATCGGCGGCAAGGTCATTGCCCGCGAAACGGTAAAGGCGCTTCGTAAGGACGTTTTGGCAAAGTGCTACGGCGGTGATATTACCCGAAAGAAAAAGCTGCTTGAAAAGCAGAAGGAGGGTAAAAAGAAGATGCGTAAGTTAGGCTCTGTAGAGGTTACCCCCGAGGCGTTTATGGCAGTATTGAAGCTTGATGAGTGAGGATAAGATGAAAAGATTAGGATTATACGTACATTTCCCCTTCTGTAAGAATAAGTGCGCTTACTGCGACTTTTATTCTGTGGTAGGGCATAATAACATTGACAAATATATAGACGCTCTGATGCTTCAGTGCGAGGATTATTCCGCATCCTGTGAGCCCTATGCGGTGGATACGGTCTTTCTCGGAGGCGGCACGCCCACGATAGTACCCGAGAAGGATATGCTCCAGCTTATCGACTGTATCTACGAGCATTTCCACGTAACGGTGGATGCCGAGGTGACTATGGAGGCTAACCCCGCAACTGTCAACCTTTCACAGCTTAAGAAGTACCATAAGGCAGGCATCAACCGACTGAGCATAGGCGTTCAGTCTGCCTGTGATGCCGAGCTCCGCGCTCTGAGCCGTATACATACCTACGGTGAGTTTGAAAAGACCTACAAGCAGGCGCGTAAGGCAGGCTTTGATAATATCAACCTCGACCTTATGTACGGTATCCCCGAGCAGACCCTTGACTCCTTCAAGGATACCCTCGAGAAGATAGTCGCTCTTGACCCCGAGCATATATCTCTCTACAATCTCAAGATAGAGGATTCCACCCCCTTCGGTGCTATCCGCGATTCTCTGCCTCTTCCCGACGAGGACGTGGAGTTTGAGATGTACGAGTATGCTATTGACTATCTTACCCGTCACGGATATATCCAGTATGAGATAAGTAATTTTGCCAAGCCCGGTTACGAGTGCAAGCATAATATGAAGTACTGGACCTGTCAGGAATATCTGGGTCTGGGAACTGCCGCACACTCTTATTTCCGCAATACCCGTTTCTCCTTTATAAAGGATATAGACAGCTTCGTATCTGCTATAGAGGACCCCGATAACAGCGACGTTATCACTGACGAGAACTATTCCATTTCACCTGCCGAGAGGGTAGGGGAATATATTATGCTCAGCCTGCGACTCAAGAGCGGTATCAATACGGCAGAGTTCAACCGTCTTTTCGGTATGGATTTTGACGCTATGTACGAGGATCTGCTTCCCGCATATGTTGAGAACGGCTTTATGGACAAGACCGCTGCGGGCTATGCCTTTACTCCCAAGGGTATGTATGTAAGTAACTATATTCTTTCCTCTATGCTGGAGTTTTCCTCCGAGATAGATAAGAATATAGCAAATGGGAAGGACAAGTAAGAATCAGCCAAGGAATAGTTGCTTTGTCAACTATTCCTTTTAGATAATATTCGGTATGAAAAAACTGCTTAAAATATTACTTAACAGAAGAATGATAGTGATACTCCTGCTCCTGGTGCAGGTGATTACCATCGTGGGCTTTATTCTCGGTAGATTAGGTCATATAATGCCTCTTTTTGAGGTGCTGAGCCTTCTTGTGGTGCTGTATGTGGTCAACCGCCGCGACAAGCCGGCATATAAGATAGCTTGGATAATAATTATGCTCACCGTTCCCGTGTTCGGAGGACTTCTGTATATTATGATAACCTGGCAGTCAAAGTCGGGGGCATTCCGTAAATATATCAAGAAGGGCGAGGACCATGCAAGGAGCTATATCCCCGTGGACCGCGAGGTCATCGAACGGTTCAATACCGCTGCTCCCGGACATCTGCCCCAGATGAACTATCTTACCAACTTTGCCCGCTTTCCCATGTACGATAACTCGGTGACCGAGTATTTTTCACCGGGTGAGGTGTTTTTGCCCGTGTATATGAGAGAGCTTGAGGCGGCAAAGGAATTTATATTTCTCGAATTTTTTATTATAAATACAGAGGACCGTGTCTGGCGGGATATTCTTGATATCCTTAAACGCAAGGCAAGTGAGGGCGTTGAGGTCAGAATAATGTACGATGACCTCGGATGTATAGGCGCAGTTCCCGACGATTATACAAAGACTCTTGCCGAAATGGGTATCAAGTGTACGGTATTTAACCCATTCCGCCCCTTCTGGTCATCGGTACAGAACAACCGCGACCACCGCAAGATAACGGTAATAGACGGTAAAACAGCCTTTACCGGCGGAATCAACTTAGCCGACGAGTATATAAACGAAAAGGAACGCTTCGGCTACTGGCTTGATTCGGCAGTGTCGCTTAAGGGCGAGGCAGTAAACAGCTTTACGGTCATGTTCCTTGAGCTTTGGAACGGATCAAACAGGCTTAAGGAGGATTTTTCACTCTATCTTCGCCATACCCCAAAAGGAACGTATGACGACGGATATATACTGCCCTATGCCGATGCACCCACCGATGATGAAAATGTCTGCGAGCACGTCTATATGCAGATAATAAACAACGCTAAGCACTACGTCTATATCGAGACGCCTTATTTCATTATAGACGATTCTATGCTATCCGCTATTATTTTGGCTGCCAAGAGCGGTGTGGATATCCGTATAATCACGCCTGCCGTACCCGATAAGAAATTAGTGCATATGACCACACGTTCATACTATGATGCACTTATAAAAGCAGGGGTAAGGGTATACGAGTATACCCCGGGCTTTGTTCATTCAAAGCTGGTGGTATCAGACGACGATACCGCGACGGTGGGTACTGCCAACTTCGATTTCCGCAGCCTGTATCTGCATTACGAATGCGGAGAGCTGATTTTCAATTCTTCGGCGGTCGAGGCGATAAAGCAGGATTTTCTAAATGCTCTTCCTTTATGCCGTGAGATAAAAAAGGAAGATACGAAGCGAAATATCTTTGTCCGCTTCGGACAGAGCGTTCTTAGAATAATTGCTCCTTTGTTATAATAATTTTGTTTTTTCTCTTTACACTTTGCCCAAAGTGTGTTAAAATATAGTTGAGAGGAGTGGATCCCAATGATAGTAGATATGCATTCACATATACTGCCGGGTGCCGACCACGGTTCGGATTCGACGGATACCTCCGTCGCGATGGTAAAGCGTGCCGTCGAGGCAGGAGTAACGGCTATCCACTTAAGCTCTCATTTTTATCATCACAGCGATACGGTGGAGGACTTTCTTGAAAGAAGAAGGCGCTCTTACGATAAGCTTATGGCTGCTCTTGACGAGGAGACCAAGTCAAAGGTTACCTTTGTTTTGGGAGCCGAGGTCACCTTAGAGGTTGACTTAAAGGACGAGCCCCGATTAAAGGAGCTCTGTATCGGTGAGACCAACAATATACTTATCGAGATGCCCAATATGAAGTGGACAGACTGGACCTTCAACGCACTCTACGACATAAGCGCAAGACATAACGTCAAGCCCCTTATAGCCCACGTTGACCGCTATGATGAAAAGCAATGCAAAAAGCTTTATGAGTACGGCTACAACTGCCAGCTCAACGCCTCCTCCTTTGCGGGACTTATCTCCCGTCACAAGTCGATGAAGCTGCTCCACGAGGGCAACGCCCACGTTATAGGAAGCGACGTTCACGGCAAGGAGGCAAAGGAATACGATAATTACGAAAAGGCACTCAAATCTATCGCTCCCTTTAAGGAGGAGCTGATGGAGTTTGCAGCAGAGCTGTTGGGGTTATAATGGAGCATATAAGTATTATTTATTCATCACCCACAGGTGTTGCTCATATTCCCTATGAGACCTTTGAGGATATCAAGCTGACAGGCATACTGCCCGCAAACGTGCTCAAACTTATGCAGGAATTGCCGGATGAGGCTGATACAGAGCTTCGCAAGGATACCTTCAAGCACCTTATAGAGAAGGGAACAGAGACCTTAGAGGAGCTTGTCCGTCAGCTCTATGAGCTTTCCGAGCTTTACAGCGTCTATGACGACACACAGAGTCCCGCAATAAAGAAATATATCTTTGCGGCACTGCTTTACAGACAGTACCGTTTTTATAAGAGCTCGGCTGAGCTTACGGTCACGAAAGGCTTCTTTGAAGGCTACAAAAAGCATTTTCAAGAGCTTTATGATGAGAATATGGCAGCCGAAGCAAAGAGGGTATATGATACCCTTGTAACAAGCGTAAATATCGAGATCAAGGAAGATTCTCTTACACTTAGATCCATTGAGGGTAACGGCTATATCACGGATATTCGCCGTTGTGCCTCTGAGATGGGTATAGAGCTTAAGGAATACGGCTTTTCACCCAAGGAGCTGGGCTCTGATACAGCATCCTCTCTTGAAGCTCTTTTTCCCGACAGATGGAAGGAGCTTACAGAGCATTACGATAAGCATAAGGCTCTTCTCGACCGAGGTATACTCGACTATATAGATCAGCTTGATTTTTATATTTACAATACCAAGTTAGCACTTGAATATAGCTCACATTCCATACCTCTGTGCTATGCGCATTACGGTGAGGATATATCGATCGCCGAAGGGTACGATATAACCCTTATGGCTAAAAAGTGCTATGATATAATTCCAAACGACATCAGTTTTACATCCGACGAGCCGGTATACTTCCTTGCGGGAGCTAACGGCGGAGGAAAGACCACTTACCTTCGTACGGTAGGCGTATGCGTTATAATGTCGCTGTGGGGCTGTCCCGTGCCTGCAAGACATTCAAGGATATGTAAGCTGTATTCGGTGCAGACGCACTTTCCGCGGGACGAGCGTTTTGAGCTTGAGGGAAGATTTCTTGACGAGCAAAACCGTGTGGATTCGATACTGTCGGATATGGGCGAGCGTAGTCTTATACTCTTAAACGAGACCTACGCCACCACTAACGAGGAAAAAGCCTCGGCTATGACCTGCTCACTTGCTCAGAGACTAAAAAACGAGGGTCAGTTCACGGTCTACGTTACTCACCAGAAGGGAGCGCAGGAGATAGATATTCCGATGCTTACCTGCGTTGTGGATGAGTCTGACGGTAGGCGTACCTATAAGATAAGACCGCTGAAGGTATCGGTGCGTTCCCATGCCGAGGACGTTCTTAAAAAATATTCGCTGTCAAGAGCCGATCTTGAGGAAAGGTTCGGTATATGAAGTACAGTATATTATATAAGACCGAGGAGAGGATACAGACCTCATCCCTGATATACGACCTGTCTGTAGACAGATGTATAGCCAACGTTTCCTCGGATATAAGAAAAAACGAGTATTTCTGTCATATACTGTCAAGCCCCTTGACCAAGACGGAGAACATACTCTACCGAAGAGGGATACTTTCCGACCTTTGTAGAAACAAGGCTCTTCTTTCAGAGTTGAAAACTCTTTTTACAAGATACGATAAGCTTAAAGCCGACTGGCTTGAGCTTAAGGGAAGCGGTGAGAGGGTCTCTGCAGAACGCGGAAGCGAAGCGATGCTTGATTATATCTATTCTTCGCTTAAGATCACCGCCCTTTTCCCTAAGACGATACTTTCCTTCTTTTCCTCGATAGTAGAGGCTTTTGAGGGCTATGAGATAAGCTCCGAGGGGTTTACGGCTATTCTCGATTATGCAAAAAGTCTTCTCGAAAACAAGTCCTTAAAGGAGATAGAGGACATCTCCTCGCATTTTATGTACAACTCCCCCGAGGACTACGACTTTGAGCTGGTGTGCCGTATAGGCGATGCCCTTAACTGCGTGTGCGCCGAGATATGCTCGGTGACGGAAAGGGAAAAGAAGAAAAATCCCATCCTCTCCATCCTCTCAAAGAAAAAGAAGCAAGAGGGGACGGTTGAGACCCAAAGTCCCGAAGCAAAGGCGGCAGCCCTTGAGATATTAGGCGAGGCAATGTATCTTACCGACAGATTGCTTTCCGACATCACCGATTCGATATACGACAGCCTTTACGGTCTGTCCCGTGAGCTTGACTTCTATGAGGTGGCTCTTAAGTATACCGATTTTCTTGAAAACAACGGCAAGCCTTACTGTTATCCCGAGCTTTACGACTTAGGGATAAGGGCAGAGGAGCTTTATGACCTCTTTCTTCTGACCGAAGGTAAATGCGAGGTGTATCCCAACAACGCCGACTTTACGGGCTATAGCGGTGTGCTTATCCGAGGCAAGAACAATACGGGCAAGACCACATTCCTTCGCTCGGTGGTAACGGCACAGCTTTTTTCACAGGCGGGATTACCGATTGCGGCAAGAGAAGCAAGCCTACCCGTATTCAAGGGAATATACACTCACTTTTCCAGCGCCGAGGAGGAGTTTTCGGCAGGAGACGTGTCGGGACGCTTTGAAGGCGAGGTCAAGGCTATAGCGCAGATAATGGATAACATTACCGACGGCAGTCTTGTGGTACTAAACGAGACCTTCCAGACTACGGCCTACGACGAGGGAAGCGTTGCCATAGAGGGAATACTCAAGGCATTTACAGCCTTAGGCTGTCACTATATATTCGTTACCCACTTAACACAGCTATTCTCTATGTTAGGCGAGGAAACGGCAAAATTAGAAAGTGCAAACGGGGACACTCCGTTTACAATAAAAAAATTATAAGGAGATAAGAACATGAAGAGATTAGTTTGTTTCTTATTAACAGTGATCATGCTTGTTGGTATGATCCCCATGGCGGCAATCGCGGAAGACGGTGGACTTTCCTTTACCGACGTTCAGGAAAAGCATTGGTTCTACGATGCAGTTAAGTACTGTGTAGAAAAGGGTTATATTACAGGTATGGACGAAACTACCTTCGCACCTAACAAGAACCTTACAAGAGCACAGTTTGTTACCATCCTTGCTAAGTTTGACGGTGTTGATCTTACTCAGTACGATACCACCGATTCAGGCTTCGAGGACGTTCGCACCAATCATTGGTGGAACGAGGTCGTATGCTGGGCAGTAGAGAACGGCATCACCAGCGGTCTTTCCGAGACCAAGTTCGGTCCCAACAATGACGTAACCAGAGCACAGCTTGCAAGATTCTTCTACGTTTACACAGAGAAGACCGGCGGCGACGTTAGCGGTGCTGCAGATATCTCTGCATATCCTGATGCCGCAAAGGTTCAGGATTGGGCTAAGGCTCCTATCGAATGGGCTGTTTGTGTAGGTCTTATCTCCGGCGTTGCAAAGGAAGACGTAAACTATCTCGATCCCAACGGCAAGGCTACAAGAGCTCAGGCGGCTGTTATGTTCATGAACTACGATCAGCTTGAAACTGAGATCGTTATACCCGACTACGACGGACGTATCGTATTCTGGGGTGACTCTCTTACACAGGGTATCTTTACAGGCTTTAACGATGTATCCGAGATGCCTTATCCCGAGAGAGTAGGCGAGATCCTTAACTGCGAGATCAAGAACTACGGTATCGGTTCCGAGATGGCCTTCCAGATCGCAGGACGTCAGGGCGGTCTTCCTTGCTATGCATATGCAAGCGAGTCCGAGCCCTTCACCATTCCCGCAGACACCACTCCCGTTGAGATCTGTATCTACAACGAGACTGTTGACGAGCTATATTCAATGGTTAACTTTATCGGTATCGGTAATCAGGGTCTCTTCCAGGGTATCAACCCCGTTACCATCGGTGGTGTAGTAGGTCAGATCGATTACATCGAAGGCTCCAACTACAGCTTCACACGACTTGAGGCAGGCGAAGAGGTTACCTTTACCGAAATGACCCTCGTTGAAACCTTCGGTATGAAGGACAAGCGCGAGGATGATATCGTTGTTATCTGGATCGGTCATAATGACACTCCTGCACCCGAGGATACAGAAAAGTTTGACGAGATCATCGGCTATATCGACGCTATGATCGAGTACGCAGGCACAGAGAAGTTCCTCGTTATGGGTCTTATGGCAGAGCGTTACGCTACAGGCTACGCTGAGATCAACGCTGCAATCAAGGCTCACATGGAAGAAAAGGGCTGGGGCGATAAGTTCCTTGACATCCGTACTTACCTTGCTGATCCTCAGCACCTTGTAGACCTCGGAATCGAGCCCAACGATTGGGATATCGAGTGGATGGAAAAGGGTTGGATCCCCGAATCCCTCCAGTCCGAGAAGATGGATGATCAGGGCTACTCCCTTCATCTTAACCAGAAGGGCTACGACCTCGTTGCAGAGAAGCTTGTTGAGACCTTCATCGAGCTCGGATACGTAACGGAGTAATCAATAATAATAAATCGCAAAAAAAGACGGGAAACCGTCTTTTTTTGTTGCTTTTATACTCGGTTTATGATAGAATTAAGATATAAACGACAAGGAGCGGCTTATGAAAAAAATCATTTCTTTATTTTTAATTTTAGCTATGCTTATTCCCACGAGCATATTTGCGGTTGAGGGCACAGAGCTCCCCTTTACCGACGTAAAGCAGAGCCATTGGTGGTACGATGCCATAGCATACTGCTATGAAAACGGACTGCTCAATGGTATGAGCGAGACCAAGTTCGGTCCTACCGTAACTCTTACAAGAGCGATGTTCGTTCAGGCGCTTGCAACCTTCGAGGGTGTAGATGCCGATGATCTTCGCGATGAGGTGTCTCCCTTTACCGACGTGAAGGAAAGCCACTGGTTCTATACTGCCGTAGAATGGGCAAGACAGAACGGTATAGTGGGCGGTATGACCGAGACTGCCTTCTCGCCTAACGGCGCTCTGACCCGTGCACAGATGGCAAGACTTTTCCATCAGTACGCTATCTATAAGAAGCTTCCCGTTGACAAGGCAGCAGATGTCAGCACGTTTGATGATGCATCCATGATCCCCTCATGGGCTCTTGAGGGCATGAGGTACTGCGTAGGCACAGAGCTTTTTGTAGGCTCCGACAACAAGCTTACACCTTCTGCCACCGCAACCAGAGCTCAGCTTGCCACGGTTATTATGAAATTCCATCAGCTTCCTTCTGCTCCCGAATATAAGGGTCGTATAGTCTGCTGGGGTGACTCTGTTACACAGGGTATACTTACAGGCTTTAACGATATTACCGAGGTTCCTTACCCCGAAAGAGTCGGAGAGATACTCGGCGTAGAGTCTCTCAACTACGGTATCGGTGCTGAGATAGGACAGCAGATAGCCTGCCGCCAGGGCGGAATCCCCTTCTATGCATATGCAAGCGAGACAATGCCTTTTACAATTCCCGCAGACACGACTCCCGTTGAAATAGACCTTGTGCTGAACGAGGACGGTGATCCCGCCGAGATAGGCAACAACTATATATATTCTGCCGTTAATCCTATGCGTATAGGCGGTGTCTTAGGCGAGCTTACTAAGGTGGAGGACGCCAACATCTATCACTTTACCCGTCTTGAGCCGGGTGAGGAGTTGACTTTTACCGAGCTTACCCGAGTAGAGACCTTTGGTATGACCGATAGCCGTGAGGATGATATTACCGTACTTTGGATATGTCATAACGATATCTACCCTGCAGAGGCGCTGCCCGATCTTCTTGCTACCCTTGACGCTATGATAGCGGCATGTCCCAACGATGAATATGTGGTGCTGGGACTTATGGGTGAAAGATTTGTAAGAGCATATGCCGAGCTTAACGCAGGCATCAAGGCGCACCTTGAAGCCAAGGGCGTTGGTGAAAAATTCCTTGATGTCAGAAGCTATCTTGCAGACCCCGTACATCTTGAAAATCTGGGAATCACACCTAACGATAGAGACGAATATTTTATGTCCAACGGCTGGATACCCGCATCCCTTCAGGCGGCAGACGAGCTGCATCTCAATCAGCAGGGATATGATCTTCTTGCCGGCTACGTTGCCGATAAGATCATAGACCTCGGATACCTTACAGATTGAAAGTTAGGAGTTAGGAGTTAAGGAAAAAATAGTGGTAAAATACCACTATTTTCAGCCATAACTATTCATTATTCACTAAATAGAAAGGATATGAAATGAAAAGATTTATTTGTATATTATTGACCTTATTAATGCTCGTCCCCTTCGGCATCAATGCCGCAAAGGCAGGCTTTGACCCTCAGATGCCCTTTCGTGATGCCAAACCCGGAGCTTGGTATTACAGCGCGGTAAAGTACTGCAAGACAAGAAGCCTTCTTAACGGTATGACTGAGGAAAAATTCGGTCTTAACACCACCGTTTCAAGAGCGATGTTCGTTCAGGCTCTTGCAAACTTTGAGGGCGTTACCGCCGATATGCTCAAAAAGGAGCCGACACCCTTTACCGATATCAAGCCCTCCCATTGGTTCTACGTAGCGGTAGAATGGGCAAGACAGCAGGGAATAGTAGGCGGTATGACCGACACCACCTTCTCCCCTAACGGAGCACTTACCCGTGCACAGATGGCAAGACTCTTCTGTCAGTATGCTAAATTCAAGGGTCTTGATACAAACAAAAAAGCGGATCTCTCTGCTTTTACCGATGCCGCGTCTATCCCTGCATGGGCAAGCGAGGGTATGGAGTACTGTGTAGCCGAGGGACTTTTCGTAGGTGACGCAGGCAAGCTTACACCCTCAGCCAAGGCAACGAGAGCCCAGCTTGCGGTAGTTCTCTATAAGTTTGACTATCAGAATAAATACGGTCATCCTATCCCCGACTCCACCGCTGCCGATTCTATGCTTGTAGAGGCGGACAGCAAGGACAGAGTAGTTGTATTCGGCGACAGTATGGCGCAGAGACTGGAAAAAGACCCTCTCAGAAGCAAGTACTTAAAGATCCCCGTACAGAACTACGGTATCGGCGGCGAGATGGCAGAGGCAGCGGCGTTCAGACAGGGAAGTATAGCCATCTATGCTACACCTATGACTATCCCCGCAGACAAAACTCCGGTACCCGTAACCTTTGTTACGGATAATGGGGACGAAAAGGATCTCGGTGTTTTCGGTGACGGTGTATCAAACGAATTTACTATTGCAGGCGTTATCGGCAAGGTAGCTTATACCGACGGCAAGGCTTATTTCACCCGTGTTACCGAAGGCGAGGCGGTAGAGGTAACAAACCTTACCCGAGTTATAACACCTGCAATGCAGGATCGCCGTGATAACGATATCCTCGTTATCTGGACAGGCTCAAACAATCGCTACAACGCAGCTAACGCATATAAGTTAGTTGATACCATAAACGAAATGATCGCGTACCATTCAAACGATGAGTATGTTATAGTCGGTCTTACCTCCAAGGACTATATGGCAGAGGTAGACGGCGTAAACGACGTGCTGCGCGAGGCGTTCGGCGAGCATTTTGTGGATGTCAGAGCCTATCTTATGACCGAGCAGTGCTTACTTGATAACGGTATCACTCCCTCACCGGCAGACTATGACAATATGGCTAAAGGAGAGATCCCCGCATCACTTCTTGCCGACAGCATCCACGGAACCGCGACCTTCTACGACATTGTTTCAAAAATGATAGCAGAAGCTATAGAAGAATTAGGTTATTTGGCATAAAAGACTTGAAAAATATTAATTTGTATTGTATAATGAACTCAATCATTGTTAAGGAGAATTACACCAATGAACATTATTGAAGCTTATCAGAAAAAAGTAGACGAGCTTTTAGCTACAGTCAGAGAAACTCAGATGGACAAGATCAGAGAAGCGGGCAAGATGATGGCTGACGCTATGTGCGCTAAGAAGAATATCGTTATCCACGATACAGGCCACATCATCAACGGCGAGATGATCCAGCGTTCCGGCGGTCTTATCGCTCCCCAGCATCTCAGATATTATCTCGTTACCGAGGACGGTGGTCTTGTAACTCCCGAGTTCAAGGCTAAGAACCTCAATATGGAGGGTATGGCAGAGCTTGTTTACCGTTGTTCACATATGACAGGCGATGGCGACATCCTCTTTATCGGTTCGGTTTCCGGACGCAGCGATCAGGTCGTTGACCTTGCACTTACCTGCAAGAGCCACGGTGTTAAGATCATCGCAGTTACCTCTATGGATTACTCCAGCCAGGTAAAGAGCGCTCACACCAGCGGCAAGAGACTCTTTGAGGTTGCAGACCTCGTTATCGATAACTGCGCACCTCTGGGTGATGCTATGATGGAGCTTCCCGGCTACGAGATGCCCTTCGGTCCCGCATCCGGTATCGCTGCAGTTTACATTATGTGGCAGGTTTACGCTGCTTGTATCGAGGAGATGGACAAGCGTGGTCTCAAGCCCGGTATCCTTAAGTCCTCCAATACCCCCGGCGGCGACGAGTACAACCTTAAGCTCGAGCACCTCTATCAGGAAAGAGGTTATTAATAAAAAAGACGGCATTGCCGTCTTTTTTGAGATATAAATCCCGTTGGGATTTGCGATATTCCTCAAAGAGGAGCGATATGTCCTTCGGACGCGATATACCCTGCGGGGTGCGTGAGAGGGATTTAATTCTCGTTGATACCAACAATTCCTTCTTCGCTCCTGTAGTCGCTCGAACTCATTGGGTATCTGCCGTCCTCCCGGTCTCACTTCATCCCGCACTGTGGGCGTGAGTCTGCTCGGCATATCGCGTTTTCGTTAGAAAACATATCGCGTTTATCAAACATATCGCTTTTGCCATAGGCAAAAATATCGCAGAAAGGAATATGTTATGAAAAGAATTATATCATTATTGTTAGCTGTATTAACAGTTATGTCTGTATGTGTATTCACCGTTTCTGCCGATGAACCCTTTGACGATGTTAAAGAAAACCATTGGTACTACAGAGCAGTGGAATATTGCTATAATAACGGTCTTATGAACGGTATGAGCGACACCACATTCGTTCCCTCCGGCAAGGTTACCCGTGAGCAGTTTGTCAAGACTCTCGCCAATATGGAGGGTATAAACGAAGCTGACTACAAGGTTACCGAGACACCCTTCAAGGATGTAAGACTTGATATGTGGTACGCACCGGCAGTTGAGTGGGCAAGACAGACAGGTATCGTTGCAGGTCTTTCTGAGGACAGCTTCGGTATAGCAAAGCCTGTTACCCGTGAGCAGATTGCAAGACTGCTCCGCGGATACGCAGAGTATAAGGGCAAGGAGATTAAGGAAACAAACGATCTCTCTGCGTTCCCCGATGCAGACAAGATAAGTCCTTGGGCGCTTGACGGCTTTAAGTATGCTATCGCCAACGGTATATTCAAGGGTAATGCCGCAAACGAGCTTAACCCCCGCGGTAACGCGACACGTGCCGAGCTTGCAACCATCTTAAAGGCAGTAAGAGCCTATGAGAACAATGTTCTTGTAGCCTGGGGCGACAGCCTTACACAGGGTATTATCGAGGGCTTCCACGATATCTCAGATAATCCCTATCCCGAGAACACAGGCAAGATACTTAACGCTCCCGCATATAACTTCGGTATCGGAGGGGATACCGCAGAGGCTATAGCTATCCGTCAGGGCGGTATCGCTATCTACGTTGACAGCCTGACTATCCCCGCAGACAAGACCCCCGTGGCTATCGACATCAGAGCCGAGGAGGGTTATACCACCAAGAACATTAACGAAAACGGCGACAAGGGTCTTAACCCCGTAACCATCGACGGCATCAAGGGTAATATTATCGGCGACTGGGAGGAAGGCTATAAGTTCCAGCGTCTTGAGGCGGGTGAGGAAAAGGTAATCACCTCCGAGACACGTATAATCACCGACGGTATGGGCTTTGACTATTCCAAGGCGATCCTCGTTATCTGCTCAGGTGCCAATAACACAAAGGACGAGGCTTGGCACGACGATCCCGTTACCCATATGCAGTACCTCTGTCAGATCCAGCAGAAGATGGTAGACTATGCAGGCACCGATAACTTTGTTATCATAGGTCTTCCCAAGGTAAGATTCATGCAGAAGATCCCCAACTACAACTATATTCTCGAGGACTACTGGGGAGAGCATTACCTTAGTGTAAACGAGTATATGATGTCAGAGCAGGCGTTTATCGACAACGGACTTAAGATGGCAGGCAGAGATAAGAAGGACATAGCAGAGGGCTATATCCCCAGAACCTTCCTTGACTCCCTCCAGCAGCTCCATCCCAATCAGATGGGCTATGACATGATGTCAAAGCTTGTTTCGGACAGGATATATGATTTAGGTTATCTTAAGTAAATAATAAAAAAGAATCGGCTAAATGCCGATTCTTTTTAACTTATCTCACAATGAAATACCTTTTTGTATCCGTTATTATATTCTACGATCACGGTAACAGTACCTTCGTTCTGATAACTGATGGTATATTCCTCTGCATCCTTGATATCTGCTTTGCCTGTAAAATTGCGGATACTGTCTGTAGCTTTAAGCTCCTTGACCGTATTCCACTTACCGTAGGCAGTACGGATGACCTTGACGTCGGGGATATTACCGATAGTGACCTGTAGACCGTTTGCGGCAAAGGTAGGCTCGGTTACGGTAAGCTCCTCGTGAAAGATCTTAATTGTACCGTCATTATAGCGTATGAGTACGGTATGAATGCCCGGTTCATATACGGTATATGTATAATCGTGCTTATTACCGATCTTGGCTGAACCTGCGCCGAATATGTATCCGTTATTCTTGAGCTCACGGTAGGTATTATACTCACCCTTGGCGATATAGAAGTCCTTCACGTTATAAAGGTTGTGGAGTGTCATAGTTACGCCATTAATTGATATTTCAGGAGTGAAGTGTGTTACATCAAGCGGGAGGATATACTCACTGCCGCCTGTCATTCTGATCCATATGGTATAATATCCACCCTTGGGCATCTTGTATACAAAGCTGCCGTCAACGGTATGCTCCTTGATTATACGGTCATTAAGCGGTACATTACCCTCGGCTGCCTTTATCTCGGAGGGAGTGGTATATCTACCGAGGGCATAACGCATATCTCGGATATTATCTGCCTTGGTTATGGTCACGGTGTAGTTATCAACGGTGATAACAGGCTTGTTGGGGTCAAAAAGCACGGGTATGGTCTCTGTCTCTGTTTCAGAACAAATCTTGCAGCTTCTTACTCTCTTACCCTCGGTGGTATATGTAGGCTCGATTTTGGTTACCCACTCTGACCACGTGTGTCCGAGCGCTGTACCTTCTATAACGATCACGTCCGTAGTACCGCAGCCATTGTCACAGTATGCTGTTTTTGCAGCGTCGGCGGTACAGGTTGGCTTTTGGTAGGTATAGCTGGTAAACACGTGATCGCAGAGGATCAATTCATATTTCAAAGCATTATCTATAGCATATTTATGTGCATAGGAATTTTCATAGCATCTGACGGTAAGATTCGGACAGATATCAAAAGCATATTCAGCTATAGTCGTAACGGTTCGGGGAATGGTCACGGTTTTCAGAGCCTCACAGCCGAAAAACGCCTTGTAGCCTATATCGGTGACAGAGTCGCTGATGACTACGGTTTCAAGGGAGGTGCAATTCTGGAATGTTCTTGAGCCTATTATTTCGTTAGAATCGGAGAAGGTGACACTTTTAAGAGACGTGCAACCGTAGAAAGCGACCGAAGATATGTTCCATGTGAAATCCGGGAAGACAAGATCGCTTACAAGCTCACCGTTAAGATACAGATTTTTTGCATAATATAACGGATTTGCATGATAGTCATAGAATTCTATACTGCACCAAGAATCCAGATCCTTTGTATGAACACTTGTAAGTGAATTACAGCCGGAGAAGGCGTATTCATCTACAAATTCAAGTGCCGTACCGACAGTTACACTTTCAAGAGCATTACAATTATTAAAAGCATAGCTGCGTATATACATGACAGAGTCAGGGATGATGAAATCTGTAAGGGAGGTACAATTTGCAAAAGCATACGAGCCTATTGTATTAACGGATCTGCCGATACTCAAGCTTTTAAGAGAATTGCAATTCTCAAAAGCAAAAGCACTTATCATTTCGACAGAGTTACCTAAAGTCACACTTTCAAGCGAGTCACAACCGTAAAATACCCAACCGCCCATAGTTTTGACGGAGTCGGGGATGACTATATTTGTAAGAGAGACGCATTTGGCTAAAGCCCGGTCGCCTATACTTGTGACGGAATCGGATATGGTTATATCGGTAAGAGAGTCACAACCGTAAAAGGCATATCTGTCTATAATTTCGACAGAATCACCCATGGTCACACTTACAAGGTAGTCACAGTCATTGAAGGCATCTATTCCTATGCTTGTGACAGAAACGGGTATCGTTAATTTTGTAATGGAGGTACAATTAATAAAAGCGCTGTTATTTATTTTTGTAATAGAGTTGGGTATTACAAGATCGGTTAGCGGCTTGTTGTTAAGATACAGAGTTTTTGCATAATATAAAGGATTGGAATCAAATCTTTCAAAATCAATATTGCACCATGCCGTTATATCGCTTATATATACAGCATTAAGAGACGTACAATTTTCAAAAGCCTGTTGACCTATACTTGTGACAGAGTCATGGAGGGTTACAGTTTCAATAGAGGTGCAGCCCATGAAGCTGTAATCACCTATAGCTGTGATAGATTCAGGAATAACAAGGTCGGTCAAAATCTCCCCGTTAAGATAGAGCTTTCCGGAATATTTCAAGGGATTGGCATACTCACCGTCGAAGCTGACCTTACACCAGGCTTCAAGATCACGTATATGCACGGTTTCAAGAGATGTACAATCATAAAAAGCCATTCTGCCTATACTTGTAACAGCTTTAGGAATGTTTATGGTCGTAAGAGAGCTGCATTCGTTGAAAGCGTAATTACCTATGCTTGTGACAGACTCGGGGATCTTTACACTTGTAAGAGCTTTATATCCGTCAAAAACAGCTTTCTCTATACTTTTAATAGAATCGGGTATTACAAGGTCTGTTAAAAGCTCTTCGTTAAGATACAAATTTTCTGCATATTGCAGGGGATTTGAATAATTCAATCCAAAGTTTATTTTACACCATGCGGCTATATCGGTTATGTATACGTTTGAAAGGGAGGCACAGCCGTAAAAAGCAAAATCGTCTATACTTACGACCGAATAAGGGATAGTGATACTTGTAAGAGCAGAACATTTATAAAAAGCATCCGTACCTATGGTCATAACCGAAACGGGGATAACTATTTCTGTAAGGGCGGTGCAGCCTCGGAAGGCGTAATTACCTATGCTTGTAACAGAATTACCTATAACGATAGATTTAATAGATGAAGCGTATTTTGCCCAGGGTGCGGGGCTGGAATATTGAAAATCATACATTATTCCCGAGCCCGAGATAAGAAGAACACCGGTTTCGGTATCAAATTCCCATGTAAGAGCGGCACCGCAAACCCCGGAATAAGATGCAGCAGCGATATCGGACTTGACGTCAGCTTCCGAAGAAGAGTGAGTTATCTGATCTGCTTCGTGCGCCAAAAGCGTTGATGCAGTCCCCGAAAAGGTTGTCAATAACATTACTACACTCAAAATTAAGGATAAGTATTTTTTAAACATTATTTTACCGTCCTTTTTTTCTTTGTATAATAAGTATATAATTTTTGGCGATATTTGTCAACAAAAATATCGGCGGACAACGCCGATCTCAGGCTGTTGAAAAAGTCGGTCGGACGTGTGAAAATAAAAATATATAAAGATCGTTTCTCCCACTATAGATTAATTACAAATTTATAGACAGCATTCTCCAACAAATCTGAAAAGGGTCACTACCTTACTAAGTAAGCCTACGGAGCCTTTCACGAAAACGGCGGGTTTCAGCCCACAATCTCCGGTAGGAAGTAGGAATACAAATAAAGATTGTGGTTTCAGCCCACAATCTGCGAGGAGAATATAAACGTAGACTGTGGCTTCAGCCCACAATCTCCGGGAGGAATACAAATAAAGATTGTGGCTTCAGTCCACGATCTCCGGGAGGAATACAAATAAAGATTGTGGCTTCAGCCCACAACCTCCGAGGAGAATATAAATGTAGATTGTG